>NZ_CAUVXI010000010.1:33797-36428 GCF_963555845.1 Protofrankia sp. Cas8
CGCGTAACGCGCTTCACGAAGCTTTCGCTTGACCGTTTGTTCGGTCGCAGCCTCTTTCGTCTCCCTGGTGGTCGCGGCCTGGAGCAGGACGTTCTTCACGTACTGCTGCGTAAGAGTGGAGCCACCCTGCGTGACCGAACCGGATTCCTGGTTGGTTACATAGGCCCGGATCAATCCCTTGTAATCAAGGCCGGTGTGTTCGTAGAAACGGGAGTCCTCAATGTCGATGATTGCCTGACGCATCACCATCGGCACCTGGTCAAGTGCCACGATCTCCCGGTCCTGCTCACCCCGCAGGTACCCGATCACATTTCCCTGGGAATCCAGCATGCGGGAGGCCTGGGGCAACGGCGGAACGGTGAGATTCGCCGGCAGCTCCAGGAACGAGTCGGCCCCGCCCTTGGCCGTCAGACCCACCAGAGCCGCGAACGGCACCGCCACGAAGGCAAGCAGGACGCCGGCCAGCCCAGTGATGATCACGAATCGCACGGCCCGGCCGACAGCTATCCGGACCCGCGACCGAAGCGTCCGGGGCCTCGCCGGCATGCGACCGCCGGCGGGTGCGCCGCGCCTGGCGGTGCCGGAACGACCGGAACCGGCCGGAGGCTCCGGATACCGACGGTGTGACTCCGTCGTCGCTGTCACGTCCGGGAACCTCCAAACGGGCCCCCCTCGCGACCACTCGGCCGCGCAATCGGCACAAGCCTATGACCCCAGCCGCCAGACACGTGACTGTCACGCGGACGACACGAACCAGTGACAGAACGCACCACATTCACGACCCGGATCAATGGCCCGGACGGGTCATTTGGACAACCACCCGTGTGGGGTCTGTGCCGTGGCAAGGGCGCTCCGTACGGTTTCGGGCGAAGCCACGTCACCACCCGCACGGGCCCCCTGACCCGGACTCGAGAAGAAAGGCAGGTGGCATGACCAGCAGCCTGGCTACCCGCACCAGTGCCGCACGACGTGCCAGCACAACCCAGCTGATCGGCTCGACCGTCGACGGCGACTGGACAGCGAACGCGGCCTGCCGCGATCTGGACCCCGACGATCTCTTCGTCCAGGGTGCCGCGCAGAATCGGGTGAAAACCCGCTGCTTTGGATGCGTCGTTCGGACCGAATGCCTCGCCGACGCCCTTGACAACCGAGTCGAATTCGGAGTCTGGGGCGGCATGACTGAACGGGAACGCCGCGCACTTCTGCGGCGGCGGCCCGATGTCGCGTCCTGGCGGAAGCTGCTCGCAGACGCGCGTGCCCATCATGGGACCGCCTCCGCGGGTTAGGACCGTCCGCACTTAGGGTCTGTCCGATGGATCTTCGATCACGCGGATCAATGCCCAGAAGGCGCCCCGCCACGTTGTCGTCGTCACCGATAGAACACCACTATCGGCTCCTCCTCCGCCTCGCGGGCCGCCTTCTGGATCATCGCCCGCATCGACCAATATCCATCGGACGGACACTAGCCCCCAGTCTGACGATCCAGCCTCCGACTCGTCCCTCGCACCTCATTATCACACCCCGGTGAGGTGCGCGGGATGGCGACGCCCCCGAAGAGACAACTTCTCGATGACGGCGTCCCGGGAGGCCCGAGAGCGTTCCGGGGACTTCAGCCTCCGTCCTGCGACGCCGCGTCCGCTATCGCCGGCCCTTGATCAGATCAGTCGGCATGGTGGAGAACGTACTCCCGACGAGCGCGGCACCGACCTCGCGTAGTCCAGCAAGATCGTGAACATCTCCGGCGAGCGCATCGACCTCGACCAGCGGCGTGTCAGGATGCGCGCTGGTGAAACGCTCGCGCAACCGGTTCTCGCGAGTGGACAGCCGTACTCTTTCCGCGTGGACCCGCAATACCGCCGCTGCCAGCGGATGCTCAGCGTGCTCGACAAGTGTTTCCGCCGCGGCGAGGCTGCGTTCCACGGTCAGCCCGCGGGCCCCGCGGCGCACCGGGTGAACCCGATTGATGACGAGGCCCGCCAGCGGCATTCCGTCCGAATCCAGCCGGTCGACAAAGTAGGACGCCTCCCGCAGGGCGGCAGCCTCGGGCGCGGCGACCACGACAAATGAGGTGCCGGGCGCGCCCAACAACTGGTATGTCTGCTCGGCGCGCTGGCGAAAACCGCCGAACATGGTTTCCATGGCCGCCACGAACTGACTGACATCCGCTAGGAGCTGCGCACCGACAATCCTGGTCAGGATCTTGCCGAACACGCCGAGCCCGACCCCGACGACTTTCAGGTACATCTTCCCCCCGGCCTTCGCCGGGGCGAGCAACAGGCGGAGCAGTCGACCGTCCAGAAATGCTCCCAGCCGGGTGGGCGCGTCGAGGAAGTCCAGAGCCGACCGGGTCGGCGGGGTGTCGACGACGATGAGATCCCAGTCTCCCGTCGCGTCCAACTGGCCGAGCTTCTCCATCGCCATGTATTCCTGGGTGCCGGCAAAGGATGACGACAACGACTGGTAAAATGGATTGTCGAGCAGCTGCCGGGCCCGCTCCGGAGTTGCGTGGACCAGGACGATCTCATCAAACGTCCTTTTCATGTCGAGCATCATCGCGTCGAGGCGGCCACCGGCCGATCGGTCGACCCCGGCGACCTCCCGCGGAATGTTGTCCAACTCCGTCAGGCCCAT
>NZ_CAUVXI010000010.1:36792-46407 GCF_963555845.1 Protofrankia sp. Cas8
GGACTGTGCCAGTCGACGCGCCGGGTCGATCGTCAGGACGACCACCTGGCGGCCCTGTTCCGCCGCGCGCAGGGCCAGCGCCGCGGCGATGGTGGTCTTCCCGACGCCACCCGATCCGCAGCAAACAATGATCTTCTCACTGTCAAGCATCGCATCGACATCCAACGGCGGTACCGGCAACGGCGGCGCGGGCAACGGCCGCTGTGAGGGCTGCCTGTGCGTCCCGCTCATCCCATCCATCCGCGTTATCCGACCATCCGCTGTGTGCGCAGCAGCTCGGCAAACTGGTAGATCACACCGACATCCACTCCATCGGCAACCAGGGGCAGCTCGTAGACGGGACGGCCCAGCGCCTCGACTTCAGCCCGTTCGGCCGTCTCCAGCCGCACCCGGCGCGCGTGCTGGGCCGCCTCGGTCGCGAGAGCGCCGATCAGCTCGGCGCTCGGCAGAATGCCAGCCTCCTTCACGCCCGCCGCCAGTTCCTCAAGATCCAATTTATCGGTGCCGGCCCGCTCGATGTCCTCGGCCGCCAGTAACGGCTTCCGGATCATGTTCACGATGACGCCACCGACCGCGAGGCCCGCGGTTTTCAACTCGGCGACCCCGTCCACCGTCTCCTGGATCGGCATCTCCTCGAGCAGGGTGACGAAGTGCACGGCTGTGGTAGCGGATCGCATCACCGCCATCACGCTGTCGGCCTGGGTACGGATCGGACCCACCTTTGCCAGTCCGGCGACCTCTGCGCTCACGTTGAGAAACCGGGCGATCCGACCGGTCGGCGGCGCGTCAAGAACGACGGCGTCATAGGCCTTGCCGCCGGAACGGGTCGCGTCCGGACGGTTCACCGCTTCCTTCACCTTGCCGGTGAGCAGCACATCGCGGACCCCGGGCGCGATCGTGGTGGCGAAGTCGATGGCGCCGATCTTGCCAAGCGCCTTGCCTGCGCGGCGCAGGTTGTAGAACATCTCCAGGTATTCCAGCAGGGCCTCTTCCGCGTCGATGGCGAGCGCGAACACCTCACCGCCACCGGGAGCGCTTGCCACCTTACGCTCGGCGTAGGGCAGCGGCGGGGTGTCGAACAGCTGCGCGATCTGCTGACGCCCCTCGACCTCGGTGAGCAGCACCCGCCGACCGCCGGTGGCGAGGGCAACCGCGAGCGCGCCGGCGGCGGTCGTCTTGCCGGTACCGCCCTTGCCGGTGACCACATGCAGGCGGCACGACCACGGCCCTCGGGCGACCTCCGGCGGCACGGCATCCGGCGGCACGGCATCCGGCGGCACGGTGTCCTGCGGCGTCACACCGACGACCGTACCCGGCCTGGCCGGCCCCTTCCCGGCGGATGCAGGCGGATGCACGACGGATGCACGACGGATGCGTGGCGCTCGGACCTCATGTCCGCCGCTACGTTCCGCCATGTCCCGGCGATAGACCATTAAGGTCTCGTGTCATGACGACCTGGGAGTACGCGACAGCCCCGCTACTGATCCACATGACCAAGCAGATCCTCGACAGCTGGGGGACGGACGGTTGGGAGCTCGTCCAGGTCGTGCCCGGCCCCAATCCGGAGAGCCTGGTCGCCTACTTCAAGCGCCCCACGAACGCCTCGGCGAGATGACGCCCGCGGACGCCGCAGCGGCCACCCCGTCGCAGCGTCTGGCCGCGCTCGGCCTGGCGCTGCCAGCGGTACCCGTGCCGGCGGGCGCGTACGTGCCGGCCCGTCGCCACGGCGATCTGGTGTGGACGGCCGGGCAACTGCCGCTGGTGGACGGCACGCTCACCGACCACGGCCCGGTCGGCGCAGTGGTCGACGGCGGCCTGATCACCCCCGAGCGCGCCGCCGAACTGGCCCGCGTCTGCGCGCTGAACGCGCTTGCGGCCGCGGCCGCGGTGGCCGGCGGTCTCGACGCCATCAGCGGAATCGTCAAGGTCGTCGGCTTCGTCTCCAGCGTGCGCGCCTTCACCGGCCAACCGGCGGTGGTCAACGGCGCGAGCGAGCTGCTCGCGGCACTGTTCGGCGACGCCGGACGCCATGCTCGCTCCGCCGTGGGCGTGGCCGTCCTGCCGCTGGGCGCCCCGGTCGAGATCGAGCTGGTCGCCACCATCTGTTCTAACATCTGACGAATGGCGGATCCGACGAACGGAGTGACCGAGGACGAGCTCCGGCGCCTGCCCCAGCGGCTGCCGGCCAGCCTCGTCGAAACGGCGCGGTCCTACCGCCCCGGTCTCGACACACCGGCACCTGCCCGCGCCGCCGCCACGGTGGTACTCCTGCGTCCCGCCCGCGGCGGGCCGGGCGCCTCCGGGGTCGAGATCTGCCTGCTGCGCAGGGTGTCCACGATGGCCTTTGCCGCCGGCATGTACGTCTTTCCGGGCGGGACGGTCGACCAGGCGGACGGCGACGCCGAGCTGGACCGATTCGGCGCTGCGGAGGCGACATTGCCGCCCGGGGCCGAACCTGCGCTGGCCCGGGCACTGGTCTGCGCGGCGGTACGCGAGACGTTCGAGGAGAGCGGTGTCCTGCTCGCGGGACCGGACGGGGGCACATCCGCCGACGTCAGCGACCCGAGCTGGGAGGCTGACCGCGTCGCTCTGGAGAGCAGGACTACCAACCTCGCCGCCGTGCTGGCCCGCCGCGGTCTCGGCGTGCGAGTCGATCTGATCCGTCCGTGGGCACGCTGGATCACGCCCGAGGTCGAACCCCGCCGGTACGACACCTGGTTCTTCGTCGCGGCGATGCCGGCCACACAGCGGACCCGCCAGATCCCCGGCGAGTCCGACCGGTTGCTGTGGACGTCGCCGGCGGCGGCGCTCGAGGAATTCATCGCGGACCGGCTGAACCTCATGCCACCAACTGCGTACACCCTCGGCGAGCTGGTCGGTTACGACAGCGTCGAGGCGGTCCTGACGGCTGCCGGGACCCGGGCCATCCAACCGATCATGCCGAAGATCTCACTTGACGATGGCGGGGCCCACCTCGTCTTCCAGCACGACGCCGACCATGACTCGATCGCCGACCATGACTCGATCGGCTGACGATCGCGGACGGGTGGTGGCTGCGGTGCCGTCCGGACCGGCGATGCCTCCGCAGGTCATGCCTCCGCAGGTCATGCCCCCGCAGGTCATGCCCCGGCAAGGCCTGCCCCGGCAGGTGACGGCGCTCGCGGCCGTGCTGCTCGCACCCAACCCGGGCCCGATGACGCTGGACGGCACGAACACCTGGATCCTGCGTGCCCCCGGGGCCACCGGCGCTGTGGTCGTCGACCCCGGCCCATCCGACCCGCGGCATCTCGACGCGATCGTCGCGGCGGGACCCGTTGACATGATCCTGCTGACCCATGGCCATCGTGACCACAGTGAGGGCGCGGCACCGCTGCACGACCTGACAAATGCTCCGGTGCGCGCCCTGGACGTCACGCACCGACTCGGCGACGAAGGGCTGGCCGCAGGTGACGTGATCGTGGCTGCCGGCGTGGAGATCCGCGTGCTGGGGACGCCGGGGCACACCAGCGATTCGCTGTCGTTCGTCCTCACTGGCGACCGCCGCGCCGCCCCAGCCGGCCCCGCCCCAGCCGGCCCCGCCCCAGCCGGCCCCGGCCCGACCGGCCCGACCGGCCCGACCGACGACGGAGTCTCGGTTCTCACCGGCGATACGATCCTCGGGCGGGGCACCACCGTGGTGGCACATCCCGACGGCCGACTGGGCGACTACCTGGCGAGCCTCCGGCGCCTGCGCGAACTGGGCGACGCCATGGTCCTTCCTGGTCACGGGCCCGAACTGGCATCGGCTGGGCGAGTGGCCGAGGCCTACCTCACGCACCGGGAGGCCCGCCTGCAGGCGGTCCGCGCGGCGCTCGAGGCAGGCGACGCAACGGCCCCGGAGATCGTCCGTCGGGTCTACGCCGACGTGGACCCCGCGCTGTGGCCGGCGGCTGAGCTCTCGGTCCGCGCCCAGGTCGAGTATCTGCGCCCGCCGTCCCGACCGTCCTGTTGAGGTAGCCGAATTATCACTGTACGAAGCAGAACACGACTTCTTCCGGACATCCCAGGTAGCTCCCCGGCCATCCGAAAGCAGTTAAGATCAGCAAGAACAGAGGATCTCGTCCGGTTGGCTTATGCTCGCGGCCGGGAGGCGACTACCCGTGCGTAACGCTCCGCATTTGTCCGACCGCGCCAGAATGTCTCGACTCTGGACGCGATACCGGCAACACCCGCATACCGGGCGAGCCGGCTCGATGCTGTTGCCATGCCCCGGCCGCAGGGCGCGCCGATGATCACATCGCCCATCGCCGGAACCTTGCGCTGCCCGCGCTGCGGCACACCCACCGTCCCCGGCGGGCGCTTCTGCTTCCACTGCGGGTTGCCCCTCCAGACCGAAAACGGCCTGGGTGCGGACGAGGGCGCCGAGCGCCGGGTGGTCACCGTCCTATTCGGTGACCTCTCGGACTTCACCGCGTGGGCCGAGGATCTCGACCCCGAGCGGGTCGGCGAGGTCACCGACCGGGTGCTCGCCGCGCTCGCCCGCGATGTCGCCGAGGTCGGCGGACGGGTCGACAATCTCACCGGCGACGGCATCATGGCCGTGTTCGGCGCGCCGACCGCGCACGAGGACGATCCGGAGCGGGCCGTCCGCGCAGCCGCCGCCATGCAGGAGACCGTCCGCCGGCTGGTCACCGACGAAGCCGGGGGCGGGCGCCATCTCGGCCTACGGGTCGGGATCAACACCGGCGAGGTGCTGGCCGGCATCCAGGCGTCCCTGAGCTACACGGTGATCGGCGACACCGTCAACACCGCCGCCCGGCTGTCCGACGCGGCAGCGGTCGGCGCCGTGTACGCCGGGCACCACACCGTGGTCGCCACCACCTCGGTGGCAACCTGGCGGGGGCTGCCGGCGCTGAAGCTCAAGGGCAAGCGCGAACCCGTCCCGGCCTACGAGCTGGTCAGCCTGCGGCCGTCGAACGTCGCCCGGCCCGGTCACGGTGACGATGCCCCGTTCACCGGCCGCGACCAGGAACTCACGGTGCTCGTGTCCGCCTTCCGGGACGTCGTCACCCACGGCCAGCCGCGGACGGTGATCGTCACCGGTGAGGCCGGGATCGGCAAGACCCGCATCGCGGCGGAGGTCGCCCGCCGGGTGGGCGCACAGCCCGACGCAAGGGTGCTGTGGGGGCGCACCGTCCGGCACGGCGACGGGCGTGATCTCGCGCCGTTGATGGACATCGTGCGGACGGCATCCGGGGTCGGCGAGGGCGACAGCCCGGACCGGGTCGCCGAACGGGTCCGGCGTACCGTCAGCCGCCTGGAGCACCCGGCCGCGCGCACCCGCATCCCCAGCGGTATCGCGGACAAGCTGCTCGCTCTGCTGGGCGTCCCGCCCGAGGGCCGCTCAACGGTCACGCCGGACACCCCGCCGGGTGATCCGGCGGGCCGCGACGGTCGTCCTGACAATCCCGCCGTCCGGGCTGTCGACGCGATCGTCGACGACGTCGCCGTGCTGCTCGGGGGATTGTCCGACGACGGCCCACTGATGATCATCCTGGATGATCTGGAGTGGGCGACAACCGCGCTGTGGCAGGGATTACGGCGTTTCGCCAGCCGGTTGCGCGGACCGATCCTGCTCGTCCTGCTCGACCGTGAGGCCCCGCCCCTGACCGGGCTGCCCAACCCGGAGCTGCTCGCCCTGGCGCCGCTGCCGGAGGCCGCCGCGGCGAGACTGCTGCGCGACTACCTCGGCGGCGCCGAACTGAGCAAGGACGCCCGCGCCGCACTGCTCGGGCGGGTGCACGGCAACCCGTTCTTCCTCACCGAGCTGCTGAACCTGCTGGTGGACCGCGGTGTGCTGCACCGGGGTCCGCAGGGCGCGGACCCGGTGTCGGTCCGCCCCACGGAACTCGACGCATCGGGATCCACCGTGCAACGGACGCGCCGGCGCCAGGCGGCGGGCATCGAGCCGTCCGCCTGGGTCCTTGAGGGATCCCTGCCGGAGACCACCTTGCCGGCCGGGGTGCAGTCGGTTCTGGCCGCCCGCATCGACGACCTGGACCCGATCGCGAAGGCCGTCCTACGGTCCGCGTCGGTGCTCGGCAGCCGGTTCCCGGCGGACGCGCTGCCCGCGCTGGAGGACCGCCGCAGCGACCAGGTCCACCGTGCCCTGGCAACCCTCGCCGAACGCCAGCTCCTGCGGCCCGCGCATCCCGCGGAGCCGTTGTGGACGTTCGTCCATCCGATGGCCCGCGACGTGGCCTACGCCGGCCTACCCAAGGTCGAACGGGCCCGCCGGCACGCAGCGGCCGCACAATGGGGGGTGGAGTTCCTCAACGGTTCCGAGGCCGAAGTCGCGGCCTTTGTCGGACACCACGCCGAACGCGCGCACGACCTGGCCGCATCGATGGCGCTTGCCCCGACGGACCCCGCGTGGTCGGCTCGCGAACCCGGGTTCCACGCCCTGGTGCGGGTCGCCCGCTCGGCGTTGGCCCGCGACGACCATCGCGGCGCCAGCGATCTGATCACGAGCGCCCGCCGGCTCGGCCGTGGTGTCATCAGCGAGCTCGACGATCTCGGGGCAGTCGTGCTGCACGCCGAGGCGCTGGCATCGCTGCGCCGGCTGGACGAGGCTGAACGCACCCTTCGGCCCGCGCTCCGGGTCACCACACCGGAGCTTCGGGCGGCCGCGTACCGCGTCCTGGGCGATCTCCGACACAAACAGGGTCGGGACGAGCAGGCCGCGACCGCGCTGGTCACCGCATTGGAACAGGCCCAGCTCGCCGGCAGCGACCGGCTGGTGGCGGCGACCCTGCGCCAGCTCGGCCTGGTGGAGTACGCCGCCGGCCGGGTGCGCCACGCCGAAAAGCGGTTCACCGATGCGCTGACCCTGGCCCGCCGGGTCGGCGACCCACGCGGGGTCGGCTGGGCCCTCCAGCACCTCGCCTGGAGCGCGACCACCCGCGGGGACTACCCGAATGCCGAGCAATACCTGCGGGACGCCACCGAGGTCTTCAGGCGGCTGGACGACACCGGCGGCCTGGGTTGGTGCGCCGGTACCGAAGCGCTGGTCTGGCTGTTGTCAGGTCAACTCAGCCGGGCCCGCCAGATCTCGCGTGAGCTGATCGAGATGGCCGAGGCGCTGGGCGAACGATGGGGCCTGGCCGTATGTCTGACCATCGACGCTGTCGCCGCCGCCGAACTCGGGGACGTCGCCGAGGCCGAAGCTGGGGCCGAGCGCGCGGCGGAGTTGTTCCACGCCACCGGCGACACCTGGGGAGCCGCACTCACCCTTGTGGCCAAGGGGCTCGCCGCCCGCGGCGCGGGCGACCCGGAACGCGGCGCGGCCCACCTGGAAGACGCTCATGCCGCCGCGAACATGGGCCGCCACGCGGTCGTGGGTGCGCTGGCTCTGGTCCTGCTGGGGCTGACCCGGCTCGACGCCGGGCTCATCGACTCGGCCGAGCAGGCCGCGTCCCTCGCCCAGGAAACCCTCGACGGTCTTGAGCTGCAACCCCACGCGCAGCTGGGGGCGAAGGTACTGATCGCCCAGGTCGCCCGGGCCCGCGGGCGACTACAGGAGTCGATCAGCCTGCTGGAGGAGGCACTGGCCGCCGGGGAACCGGCGACCCTGCTGTTCCCACGCCGGCAGGCCTACGCTCACCTCGCCGGCACCCTCCTCGACGCCGGCAGGCCGGCCGAGGCGCTGGCCATTGCCCGGCGAGCGGTCGAGGTGGATGCGGAGGACGTCCGCGCCCAGGTGCTGGCCTGGCGGGCGCTGGGCACCGCGCTGGTCGCCAGCGGGAAACCCGCTGAGGCCCGGGCCGCCTACGAGAAGGCGCTGGACGCGGCGACCGCGACAGGCGCGGTGAGTGAGGTCCCGCAGACCCGCCGCCTGCTCGCCGCGGTTTCAACCGTTGCGCCCGTTGCGCCCGTTGCGCCTGGCCCCGACGTGCCGGTGAACAGCTGCGCCACGGGCCTGACGATGGTGCCGGCCGGGCAGGCAGCAGGGCAGGCAGCCGGGCAACCGACCGGGCCGCCGACGGCGCCGCTGGCCATACCCCCGACGTCCCCACCGATCATCCCCAGACTGGCCGCGGAGCCGAGCGGACAAGCATAGCGCTACCGGCAACAGAGGCGCTCAAAGCAGCAGCTCGGGCACACAGTGGTGGATCAAGCGCAAAGTGTCGGATCGGACCGATCTCGAAGCGGTGCGGTCACCCGACAGCTCGGGTCTCACGACGACTCAGGTGTAAAAACAGCTCAGGTGTCAAGGCGGGTCCAGACAGCGCACAGGTGCGCTGTCTGGACCCGCTGGTGTGGGATGCGGGCCGGCCTGTGCCCCCTTCAGGCCGGATCTAGCGAGCGCGCCGGGCGAGCCGTTCCCGGTCAAGCAGAACGACCGCACGGGAGTCCAGCCGCAGCCAACCGCGGGTGGCGAAATCCGCCAGCGCCTTGTTGACCGTTTCGCGGGACGCCCCGACCAGTTGGGCGAGCTCCTCCTGGGTGAGGCCGTGCTCGACGCGGACCCCGGCCGCCTCGTTGCCTGGCTGAGCCGGTTCGCCGAACCGTTCAGCCAGATCAAGAAGGGCCTTGGCCACTCGTCCAGGCACGTCGGTGAACACCATGTCGGCCATGGAGTCGTTGGTTCGCCGCAGGCGTTGTGCCAGTACCCGAAGCAGCAGCGACGCCGCCTCGGGGCGGGTGGCCAGCCACGGCCGCAGCGCGGTGTGCTCCAGGGAGACCAACGATGCGTCGGTCACCGCGGTCGCGCTGGCCGTGCGAGGGCCCGGATCGAACAACGACAGTTCACCGAAGAGGTCCCCGGGACCCATCACCATCAGGAGGTTCTCACGGCCGTCGGGTGCAGCGCGTCCGATCTTGACCTTTCCTGCGAGGATGACGAAAACGCGATCTCCGGTTTCACCTTCGCGAAACAGAACGTCGCCTCGGGTAACATTCTGGCGTTCGAGATGATCATTAAGGGCCTGCCGATCCTGTTCGGATAGGCCGGCAAACATGGGAACACGGGCAAGCAGATCGTCCACGGCGTCCGAGCATGCCAGGAGTGGAGCCAAAGGGCACGACCTGAAAGCCGTGACAGGCTGTCGGGTCTTGAACAGGTCCGCCCAATCGGGGTATTTCAGGCTCGACCAGCCCGCCCGCAGCCAGGATCATGCGCCGATACAGGCACACACCGAGATGATGCATAACGCTCTGTAGCCAGAAAAACGAGAAAAATCAACGGAAGTCCAAATGTGGGCCACCTTCACACCGCTCGATGTTTACCCGGCGGCGATCGCCGCAAACGTCGGCGGTAGCGCTCCAGCGCCACCGGAAGACCCTGGGAGACGAAGGTGTTCACCTCGTCCGGCCGGGCGTTGTCAAGGAAGCCCTCCAAGCCCTGCCCCGTATCGGCGGCACGCAGGGGGCGCTCGACCCGCTCCATGGCCAGCAGCAGGGCGAGCAGCACGAGGGGGAAGGAGATCGCGGCAATCAGAAACATGGCGGGCACTATGGTGACGGACGACTGTGCGTAACCAACACGTGGGGTCTGGATGTGTCCTGCGACATTGGACACATCCGCCACGCCGACCGACGGCTGGCGTGATCGGCTCGCCCGCTACCCTGGGAACG
>NZ_CAUVXI010000010.1:46432-50070 GCF_963555845.1 Protofrankia sp. Cas8
GGACACATCCGCCACGCCGACCGACGGCTGGCGTGATCGGCTCGCCCGCTACCCTGGGAACGTGCCCGCCGTCGTCGACACCGCCACGGAAAGCCCGCTGGCGCGGACACGCCGAGCCCGTAAGATCGTCCGGATGCTCGGTGAACTCCACCCGGATGCCCGGATCGCGCTGAACTTCGGCAACCCGCTCGAACTCCTCGTCGCCACGGTCCTGTCCGCGCAGTGCACGGACAAGAAGGTCAACGAGGTGACGCCGACAGTGTTCGCGCGGTATCGCAGCGCCGGCGACTACGCCGGGGCGGACCGCGCGGAGCTCGAAGCCGTCCTGCGGCCGACCGGCTTCTTCCGAGCGAAGACACATTCGATCATCGGCATCGGCGCCGCTCTGGTCGACCGTTTCGCCGGCGCCGTGCCCGGCCGCCTCGACGACCTCGTGACCCTGCCCGGTGTCGGCCGCAAGACCGCCAACGTGGTACTCGGACATGCCTTCGACATACCCGGGATCACGGTGGACACCCACGTCGGGCGCCTGTCCCGCAGGTTCGGCCTCACCGCCAACACCGACCCGGTCAAGGTCGAGAGCGACCTCGCCGAACTCCTCGAGCGGCGCGACTACACGATCGCCTCCGATCGGATGATCTTTCATGGTCGACGGATCTGCCACTCCCGCCGCCCTGCATGTGGAGCGTGCGGTGTCGCCCGTCTGTGCCCCTCGTTCGGCCTCGGCCCGACCACCCCGCAGGACGCCGCGCGGCTCGTCCGCGGGGACGTCGAAGCGGTCAGTTGAGCAGCGGTCAGTTGAGCAGCCCTCAGTTGAACACCGGACCGCATCCGGACAGATCCGAAACTCCCCGACCGGCACCGGGCCCTCGGGGTGTTCCGACCGCACGGCCGGCCGCCGGGGGTGCCGCGCCGGAACGCTCCGTCGAGCTCGGCCGGCCCGCTGTGCCGGCCGGGCCTGACCAGCCTGACTGGCTCACCGACCTGGCCGAAGCCCTCAGTGCGGCCCGTCCCGACGATCTCTCCCGCGCCCGGGCACCGGCTGCGGGTGACGCCCGGCCGGCGGCCGTCCTCATGGTGCTCGCAGACGGCCCGAACGGGGCGGACATCCTGCTCATCCAGCGTGCGCCCGATCTACGCAGCCACGGTGGCCAGCCGGCGTTCCCCGGCGGCGCCACCGACCCCACCGACGTCTCCCCGGCCGCCACCGCGCTGCGGGAGGCACACGAGGAGGTCGGACTGGACCCGGAGTGTGTCCGGGTGGTGGCTACCGGCCCCGCGCTCTACCTGCCGCCCAGCCACTTCCTGGTCACGCCGGTGCTGGCGTGGTGGCACACGCCGTGCCCGGTGGCGGCGATGGACCCGAACGAGACGTCGTCGGTCGCGCGGGTACCCGTAGCGACACTCGCGGATCCGGCGAACCGACTGCTGGTCCATCACGCGCGAACCGGCTATCTGGGCCCGGCCTTCCGCGCCCACGACATGTTCATCTGGGGCTTCACCGGCGGACTGCTCGACGCGCTGTTGCGGATGGGCGGCTGGGAGCGCCCATGGCTCCCGGCCGAGCAGGTCGAGGCCCCCGCACCTGTCATGTCAGTGCCCACCGCAGTGCCCACCGCAGTGCCCACCGCCAGTCGGGCGCCGGAACCGACGGGTGACTCCGAATGAGTGCGCACCCGGGCGATACGGTCAGGCAGCTCGATGAATGACCGGAGGCAAGCATGAGCGCAACGACGGGCCCGCGCAGTTCCCGGCGCCCGCAGCCCCGATCCGATGTGCCCGGTAGGCGTCCGGCCGGCATCCGGATGGGACCGAGCGTTGGTCGCGCTGCGATCAGCGTCGTCCTTGCGGCGCTGCTCCTCAGCCTCAGCCTCAGCAGCTGCGGAAGCGACCAGCCGGCCGGTTCCGCCGGTGCGGCCGCGGCCGCACCGAGCGCCACACCGAAGATCGAAAATGGTGTCCAGATCTTCGACGTCGTGGGCACCGCATCGCTTGAGTTCTCGCCCTCAACACTGATCGCGAAACCCGGAAAAATCACGGTGAACCTGACCGTCGAACGCGGCTCTCCGCTGCACAACTTCGTGATCCCGACGATTCCGGCCGCCCGAACCAACTACGCCTCAACGGATACACCGCGATCGGTGACATTTACAGTGGATCAACCCGGGCAGTACCCGTTCGTCTGCACGATCCACCCGAACATGCATGGCACCCTAACAATCAGCTAACGGATAGCAGGCCGCCAGACATGCTCGACATCATCCTGCTCGTCGCGGTGATTGTCTTTGGCGTGTCCGGCTACCGGCAGGGCTTCGTCGTCGGGGCACTGTCCTTCGTCGGTTTTCTCGGTGGCGGCGTGCTGGGCGCGAACATCGCTGCGCCGTTCGCGCGGCTGATCGGAGCCGAGGCCAACGGTGCCGTCGTCGGCATCCTGGTCGTCCTCGTACTCGCCCTGATCGGGCAGATCGCCGCCACCGCCATCGGTGCGGCGCTGCGCAACCGGCTCACCTGGCGCCCCGGCCAGACCGTCGACTCGGTGGCCGGCGCGTTGCTTTCGGGGATCTCGGTGCTGCTGGTGGCTTGGCTCCTGGCGACGGCCATCGACCGATCCCCGTTCAGCTCGCTGGCCGAACTTGTCCGCCGATCAGCGGTGCTGAGGACCGTCGACGGGGCCATGCCGGACACTTTTCGTAATGCCTTCGCGGACCTCCGCCAGCTTGCCGACCAGAAGGGCTTCCCGGAAGTCTTCGCCAGCCTCGGCGGCGGCCGGATCATCCCGGTCGAACCACCGGACGCACAGGCTGCCACCACCACCGGCGTGCAGGCGGCGTCTGCCAGCATCCTGAAGGTCAGGGGTGTCGCGCCCTCATGTTCCAAACAGGTCGAGGGCTCCGGCTTCGTCTACGCCCCGGAGCGGGTGATGACGAACGCCCATGTTGTCGCCGGAGTGCCGCGGCCGCAGGTCGAAGTCGGCAACACCATGATGGCGGCCAGGGTGGTGTTGTTCAACCCGGACACCGACATCGCGGTTCTGTACGTGCCCGGGTTGCACCGGACGCCGCTGGCCTTCCAGGCCAACCCGGCGGGCCATGCGGGGGACGATGCGGTTGTCGCAGGTTACCCGCAGGACGGCCCCTACACGACCGCGGCGGCACGCATCCGCAACCGGCAGACCGCCAAAGCACCCAACATCTACTCACAGGGCACGGTGCTGCGTGACATCTACGCCGTCCGCGGCCAGGTGCTGCCGGGTAATTCGGGCGGACCACTGCTGTCCGAGACGGGAACTGTCTTCGGAGTCGTGTTCGCCGCCGCGACGAACGACTCGGAGACCGGGTATGCGCTGACCAGCGCAGAGGTGGACGCCTCGGCGAACGCCGGCCGCGTCGCGACCGCCGCTGTCAGCACCCAGGGCTGCGACTAGGGCCTGCAATATCCATCGGACAGACCCTAGTGTCTCGTGATTCCACTGACTTTACAAAATGCTAACTGTGGTGTTTAATGAGTGAATGGAACTGACAACGGATGCGCGGGCAGAGCTACAGGCATTGGTGAACAGCCAGGATGCGCCGGCGGCAGTGGCGACGCGAGCCCGGATCGTATTGTGGCGAGCGGAGAACCGGCAGAAGAAAGAAATT
>NZ_CAUVXI010000010.1:50592-60037 GCF_963555845.1 Protofrankia sp. Cas8
TCAGCAAAGATCCTGCCTTCGCGGAGAAGGTCGCCGACATCGTCGGCCTGTACCTTGATCCGCCCGGTGAAGCGGTCGTGCTCAGCCTGGACGAGAAGACGCAGATCCAGGCGCTGGACCGCACCCAGCCACTGCTGCCGATCGAGTTCGATGCCTGCGAGAAACGCACCCACGACTACGTCCGGCATGGCACCACCGACCTGTTCGCTGCGTTGAATGTCGCGACCGGAGAGATTTTCGGAGAGTGCCGACCAACCCATGACGGTGCGGAATTCCTGGCCTTTCTCAAGAAAGCCGTCAAGCCTCACGCCGACAAGGAAATTCATGTCGTGCTGGACAATCTTTCCACCCACACCACGCCCGATGTTGAGGCATGGCTGGAGGAGAACCCGCACGTGCATTTCCACTTCACCCCGGTCGGATCGTCGTGGATCAATCAGATCGAAACGTGGTTCGGTATCATCACCCATCAGTCGATCCGCCGCGGTACCTTCACCTCCGTACAGCTTCTCATCCAGCAGATCCGGGACTACATCGCCCACTGGAACAGCAATCCGAAGCCATTCACATGGACGGCGACCGCGGACGAGATTCTCGCCAAAGTCCAGCTTGTCCAGACCAACATCAAGAAGCTTGTCGACAACAACGGAAAGTAAAGTCAGTGGAATCACGAGACACTAGGGGGTAGGACTGCGACTGGCAGATTGGTCCAGAACAGTATTCTGTGCCCGTTTTTGAACCCCGGTCTCCTGATGTGCGAGCCAGGTGAGGATCTCATCGGTGATGACGGCCGGTGCCTCCTCCGGCAGGAAGTGCCCCACCCCGTCCAGCAGCTTCCAGGTGTAGGGACCGCTGACATAACGTCCGGAACCCTGCGCGGTGGACGCCAGCATGCACCGGTCGAGGCGACCGTGTAGCTGCAACGTCGGCGCGGTCACCGACTCGCGGCGCAGCGCCGCTGCAAAACGGGCACCGTCCGGCCGGAACAGCGACCGGAATACCCACCGGTGGTACTCCATGGAACTGTGCGCAACCCCGGGGATGCGGATCGCTTCACGATAACGGCGCTCCATCTCGGCGTCGGGATAGCCCGGACCGCCCCACAATCGCAACAGCTGCCCCACATAAGCGCCGTCGTCGGCGACCAGCTGCCGCTCTGGACGCCACGGCAGCTGGAACGTGATCAGATGCCGGCCCGAGAGGCCCTGGCGTCGTGGGCTGGCCACCATCTCATGGCGGACCCGCAGCGGGTGGGGCATCGCCAGCACCACGAGCCCACGGACCAGCCGTGGAAAAAACGCCGCCGTCGTCCACCCCGCAACGCCCCCCCAGTCATGCCCGACAATCACCGCATCCCGTTCGCCGAGCGCCCGGACCAGACCCGCGACATCGCCGGCCAGGGTGAATGCGTCATACCCGCGCGGCGGTTTGTCACTGGCGCCGTAGCCGCGCAAGTCCGCAGCCACCACCCGATACCCGGCCGCGGCGATGCCGGTCAACTGATGGCGCCAGGCCCACCAGAACTGCGGGAAACCGTGCAGCAACAGCACCAGCGGGCCGTCGCCGAGTTCGGCCACGTGCAGGCGGGTGCCGTTCGCGGATACGTCACGATGCTGCCACGGACCGTCTACAAGAACGGCGCTAAGCTCTGGAACGGCAGCCTCCATCGCATCTCAGAATTACTCAGAGCGCCCGACAACGGGGACGCTCCTGCTCGCGGCTCGATCGATCCGCGCCCGCCCAGCTTGCCGACACCGGTCCCGCGCGCGGCCCCCAGCGCGTCTTCCATATGCCCGATATGTTCCTTCCGCGCCTTCTCCATGTTACTACCGTCTGATTTTGATCGTTATGAGATTTTTGTGTGATCACTATGGGTGATATCGCTTTGGCCGGCAACGCAGCCGGTGCGTCCGGTCGTTGATCGTCCAGGTAGGAGATGTTGATCGCCCGGGTAGGAGGTTCAGAACAGGCTCTCAGGGGATGGGCACCGAGTCCCGCGAGTTACCGGACACGTGCCCGTTGGAGTGGCCTGCCCCGGTGCCCGTGACCGCCGTCGGGTGCTTGAGCCAGGCGATGTCCTCCTTGACCGTCTGCAAGGTGCGCTCAGGCGGCGAAATGTTCTTCAACCGCTTTGCCCCGAACAGGCCGAACAGCCCGGCGACGACCAGATAAAGCAGAGCGGTCAGGAAGTACGCCCAGAACCGCTCCACTCCGGCCCAGGTGAACAGCTCGCCGAGCCCGATCGTGACGGCGATCAGCGCGCCGAACCCAAGGCCGGCGGCAACCACCAGAAAGCCGGCGCCGAGCGCGGCAGACGTCGCCTGTTTCGAAAGCTCGGCCTTCGCGAGATCGATCTCCTGCCGGACGAGCAGCGACAGGTCTCGTACCGCGAGCCCGACGAGCTCACCGAGCGTCGTTTCCCGGGTGGCTGGTCGGTTCTGCGTTGGAGTCGACACCGTTGGTCCTCCTTCTGGCGGCCCTGGAGCCTCGGGCGCGCGATACGATTCCTGACCGCATGCCTCGGCCCACCGGGCACGGGTTGCCCGTCGCAGCGGTGACTACCGGTCGTACAGGTCGCGGCACGAGGCAGCGCCCGATACCGTCCAGGTCACCAGATGGTGCCCGATCGGCGACAGTCAACACATCCGCAACGCTCGTCCACGGTTGTTGTGCACGCGTTTGAAGCCCACCTCGGCGGCCCGCAACTCCCCCGCGTTCGTCCAGTCCTCGGGCCGCCGGCGGCGCGAAAACCATGATCATGTCATCCTTTGATCGGGTGGGGTACGACAATCCCGTATCACCCGCCGCGGACCCCTCTTGCGAAGTGTCCCGCGTCCAGAGCTTGTCCGCCGCCCAGACGCGCTGTGATGCGCATACCTGGCCGGTCCGGGCAATTTCTCCCGGACCTTCGGACGCCGCCAGTGTGACAGATGGACCGTGACGAGATTGCGTTCGCCCGCTTGCGCAACGGTCACCGGATGTCCACCGCATCGAACACCGCCCATGGGCCATGGGCCTTCCCACCCAGCTGGAGACCCACCGTGCCTGCCATGGCCCTGCTGCTCATCCATGGGGCGGGCGCCATCCACGGGGCGGGTAGGCGGTAGCGTACCGGCAATGACCGCCGTAGTCGGGCCGGACCCCGTGGCCCGCCTCGCCGCCCTGCCAGGCGTCACCGACGCGGTCACCGCCGCCCGAACGTCCGTGGACACCCTGTTACGGCACCGGGTCATGCGCCGCGACAGCGCCAAGGTGACAGCCGAGGCATCGTTGCGCACCGCGCGCGCATCAGCAGCGCTGGACGGTCACGACATCGATCTGGACGATCTGCGCGAACACCTTGGCCACGATCGCCGGCTTGCGACCGGCGACAGCGACAGCGACGCGCTCAGGGTGACGCTCGGCACGGTCCGGCTCCACGCGGAGCTGGGGACGCTTCGCGACACCTGGGATCGGGCACCCCGCCAGGCACTCGCCCGGATGCACGTCCTCGTCGCGCGCGGCCTGGTCGCCGACGCTGACCTCGGACGCCCACGAGTAGCGGGCAGCCACACCGACCCGACGGATCCCCTCGGCCTCGGCCCGACACCGACACCCGCCGAAGCCACCGCCCGGCTGGACGGGCTCACACAGCTGCTGCTGACCAGGACGTCCGCACCGGCGATCATCATGGCTGCGATCGTCGAGGGCGAACTGCTGGCCATCCGCCCGTTCGGTGCCTTCGACGGGATCATCGCCCGGGGGGCCGGCCGGCTGGTACTCATCAGCCGGGGCCTGGACCCCAAGGCCGTGACCGCCACGGATGTCGGGCACGTCGAAGCCGCGCAGATCCCCGGCGGGCAGACGTGCACCGACGGCGCCACAGGTAGCTATGCCGCGGCGGTCCGCGCCTACATCGGAACGGGCGCCCAGGGCGTCGGTCAATGGATCATCCACTATGCACGGGCCGTGGAGCTGGGTGCCCGCGAGTCCCTCGCCATCTGCGAGGCCATCACCCGCGCCAGCTGAGGCGCGCCAGCCAGTCGACCATCAGTCATCCAGGCACACCGCGCCCGCGCCCGGATGACGGTTTCGCCAGCCATGGAAAGGGTACGCATCGGCAGTGTCGAGCGAGCCCACCGCACCCTCGTCCGGCAATCGTGGGATCCCTGGCGGTTGACGGCGAGATCCCACGGACGGCTCCCGCGACGCCCCCCAAACGGGAGCCGTCCCCCCGGTCGCCGGGCACCTCTTTTCCAGGCGCCTCCCTTCCAGGCGCATCCCTTCCAGGCACTTCGTGCCGGACCCTGCTTTGCCGTACCACGCGTGCCGGGCACTCCAAGTCGGTATAAATCTTAATTAGACCATATATGGGGCTTGTGGAGGAAAAATCCTCCACAAGCCCCATATGCGTCATGGTGAGCTTCCGTCCCCATCCCCGACGACGGAAGGGCCCTGCCATGACGTCCGCACCGCCCGTTCTCGCCCTCGCTGTACCCGAGCCCCAACCGAGCCTCCGGCCGCTGACTATCACCGATGATCCACAGCTGCTCGACGACATCCTCCGGCTCGCCGCGGCTGCCGGCGTCACCGTGAACGCCGTAGTCGACGCCCACCTCGCCCGCAGGTACTGGAACAACGCCCCGCTCGTCGTCGTCGGCACCGACCGGGTGGCGTCGTGCGTGGCCGCCGGCCTGCCACGGCGTCCGGGCGTGGTCCTACTGAGCTCCGACCTCGACGACGGCGGCGTATGGGAGGCGGCGGTACGTCTCGGCGCCGAGCATGTGGCCTTCCTGCCGGACGCGGAAAACTGGCTTGTCGAGGTATTGGCCACCGCCACCGAACCGGACCAGCGCCGCGCCACCATCGTGGGCGTGATCGGTGGGCGAGGCGGTGCAGGGGCCACCAGTCTCGCGATCGCGTTGACCCTGGCGTCCGTGCGCCGGGAGCTCCATACCGTGCTGGTGGACGCCGACCCGCTCGGCGGGGGGATCGACCTTGCTCTCGGGATTGAAGATCGACCAGGCATGCGCTGGCCGGACCTCGCAGCAGCCCGCGGGCGAACGTCCCGCCGGGTGCTGGCCGAGTCGCTGCCCTGTCTCGGGGACCTTGCCGTGCTGTCCTGGGACAGAACCAGCCCGACCGCGATCCCGCCGGCCGTCATGAGCGCGATGCTGACCAGTGTCCGGCGCGGTAAGGATCTGCTCGTCGTCGATCTTCCCCGGTTTCCCGACCAGGCCGCCGCCATGGCGATGCACGTGGCAGAAATGATCATTGTGGTCGTTCCGGCCGAGGTCCGCGCCATCGCCGCCGCCGGCCGGATCTGCGACACCGCGAACCGGCACTGTTCGGACGTCCGTATTGTCGTGCGGCTCCCGGGCCCGGCCCGGCTGGATGCCGAGGCGGTCTCGGATGCGCTCGCGCTGCCGGTTGCCGGGGTGCTGAGGCACGATTCGGGCCTCGCGACCGGACTGGAACGGGGAGAACCGCCGGGTAGCCGCCGCCGGAGCTCGCTGGCCCGGGTCAGTGGGCGGATCCTCGACGACCTGGATCTGGCGCACGCGGACGTGGCCGCATGAGCACGTATCCGGCCGGCAGCCCGAGCGTGGGGGCCACGCCGGGTCATCCGGTCCACGACATCGCGGTCGAACGAACCGGAGCAGATCACGTCCGACGCGCACCGGGCACGACGGCTGCCTGCGGTGTGACGGACGGGACACAGCCGGACGAGGCGCTCCTTGCCGGCATCCGGCGAAGGCTGGCAAGCGCGGACGGGACACTGACGTCCTCGCGCATCGCCATGGCGGTCCGGGCGGAAACCGGACCGGTCGACAGCGGCTCGCTCGCGCTACACCGGTCGCTCCAGTCGGAGCTTGTCGGTGCCGGGCCACTCGAGCCACTGCTCGCAGACCCGTCCATAACCGATATTCTGGTCAATGGGCCAGACGAGGTCTGGATAGATCGAGGCGTCGGTCTCGAGCGGTGCGCCGTCACCTTTGCCGACCATGACGCGGTACGTCGCCTCGCGGTCCGGCTGGCCGCGGCAACCGGGCGGCGCCTTGACGCGGCGACCCCGTTCGCCGACGCGAGGCTCGGTGACGGCACCCGCCTGCACGCGGTGCTCGCACCGGTCTCGGTAGCAGGGACGTGTCTGTCGCTGCGGATCCCCAGGCGGCGACCCTTCACACTGGGCGACCTTGTTACGGCCGGGACGATACAACCCGCCATGGCGGAGGTCCTGGACGCGCTTGTCCGCGCTCGCCTGGCAACACTGGTCACGGGCGGAACGGGTTCAGGAAAGACCACCTTGTTGGCCGCGCTTCTGGGTCGGGTCGACCCGGGCGAACGTGTCGTGGTCATTGAGGACACCGTGGAACTCGTCGTCGATCTCGCCCACGTCGTGCGGCTGGAGTCCCGTCCACCCAACATCGAGGGTGCCGGCGGGATCGATATGAGCGATCTGGTTCGTCAGGCATTGCGGATGCGACCTGACCGAATCGTCGTGGGTGAGGTCCGCGGCGCCGAAGTCGTGGACCTTCTGGTCGCGCTCAACACGGGCCACGAAGGGGGCCTGAGCACCATCCATGCCAATACGCCGGGGGACGTCCCAGCGCGGCTGGAGGCTCTCGCCGCGCTTGCCGGGCTGGACCGCGCGGCCCTGCACAGCCAACTTGCCTCGGCGGTACAGGCTGTCGTTCATATCAGCCGAGATCGTGATGGAATGCGCAGACTTACTGAAATCGGCGTACTGTATCGCGACCAGAGCGGGCTCGTCCGCGTCCTGGGCGCCCTGCGTATACGCCAGCATCACCTCACCCCACCCGACCCCGAACGCGGGGCAACAGCCAGCGTGGTTGTGGCCGGAGCGGGCGCCCTCGTCCTTGATCGACTACTCGCCGAACGCGGCGGTCCACGTCCCGGCATGCTTCGTGAAAGTGCCCCGGGCAGCCAGCGATGCTGATGCTGATGCTGGCCACCGTCTGCGCGGCCACTGCCGCCGCGCTCGCCTCGGGACCGATCGGACGGCGTCCGCCGCACGTTCGGGTGGCGACGACGAGACCACCGGCGACCAGGCGGTCCGGCAGGGACGTGAATGACCTACCGGAACCGCCAGCAGCCCGTACCTGGGCACCACCGGCGATCGTGGCCGCCGCGGCAGCACTCAGCGGCGCCTGTTTCGGGCCGGTAGTGGCCTGCGTCACCGTCGTCGGCGCTGTGACAGCGCAGCGAGCCATGCGACGCGCCGCGGCACGACGCTGGCACGACGCTCAGCGTGCCGACGCACAGGAGGTGCTCGCCGCCCTCGCCACCGAACTTGAGGCGGGCCGAAGCCCGTCGCAAGCGCTGCGCACAGCCGTCGAAGACCTCGGTAACGAGACGGATCGGCCGCGCTTTGGCCAGAGTCCGCCGCGCCGCGGTACCCGTGTGAGCGACTCTCGGGCATTGCGCACCGGGCTTGCCCACCGGCTAGACCCGGCGGCCACGCTGGAGCGTTGCCAAGCGCCAACCTTGCGCCAGCTCGCGGCCGCCTGGCGGGTGAGCCAGATCGCCGGTATTCCACTTGCTCCGATGGCGAGCAGACTCGCCGCGGTGGTCCGGGCCGAGCAGGAGAAGGACGGCGAGGTATCCGCAGCCCTCGCCGGACCGCGCGCATCAGGACGGCTGATCGCCGCCTTGCCTCTTGCCGGGATCGGGCTCGGCATCCTCATCGGCGCGTCCCCATTGGATGTCCTGCTCAACACCCCGGTCGGAACAATCTGTCTCGCGGTCGGCGCAATGCTCGATCTCGCCGGCCTGGCATGGATCAACAGACTCACCGAGACGGCTCGATCGCGGGGAGAGACCGGCCGGTACCGCTACGACGCCCAGCCGATGGTGGCGGTGGCACTGTGACCGGGCCGCCGCAGTGGGCAATGCTTCTCGCCGCGGCTACAAGCATGGCATCGGCGTCGTGGCTGGCCGGAATCACAACGCTCTGCGATCAGGTTCGGCGACGGGCAGGCTCGCTCACCCCGCCGACCCGGGCCGACATCACGCCGACGCGACCACACCTGACCAGGCACATGTCGAAGGGCCGCAACGATGGGGCGCAGGACCACGGCAGCGAAAGCAGCCGCCGCTCGAGCGCCCGTTGGGCAAACCGTTGGAGCCACGGTTCGAGCGGCGGTCCGCACCCCACCGCGGACCGCCGCTCGGTGCTTCGGCGGATCGCTCTTGGCACCGCAGCCGGGCTCGGTCCATTCGTAGTGTTCGGTGGTCCCGCGGGCATCGTCATCGGCCTCTTTCTCGGCGTGGCCGCGGTCCGCCTGTTGGCTGGTGTGCCCGAGCGCAATACCCGGCGCCGCCACGAACGCCTTGCCTGCGACCTTCCACTGGCCCTCGACCTCATTGCGGCGTGCCTGACCGCCGGTGCGCCGGTCGTGACGGCCTTGGAAATCGTCGCCGATGCGGTCGGCGGACCGCTCGGCACGGAGCTGGGCCTGGTCGGACGCGCTCTGCGGCTTGGAGCGCCTATCGGCGAGGCGTGTCACCGGTTACTCGATCCCGGCCCCGGGGGTAGGCCCGCGCCGAGCTGGTGGGCCATCACAGGTGTCGCGGAGGTCACAACGGCAGCGCGTGAGCTGGCGACCTTCGCACGGGCGCTGCACCGGACCGAGGACTCCGGCGCCCGACTGGCCGCGACGCTTGAACGACTCGCGGACCAGACCCGCGCGCAGCATCAGGAGCGCGCCCTGGCCGCGGCACGCCGAGCGGGAGTCGCCGCGGTAGCACCGCTCGGGCTGTGCTTTCTGCCCGCATTCATTGCGTTGGGGGTCGTGCCCGTCGTGGCAGGGGCTGGCACGGGTCTGGCGCTGCTGTAACTGCGCTTGTCGGGTTCGGCCGAACCCGGCCGGTGCCACACCAGGTCACACCAGGTCACACCAGGTCCGGCGACACGAGACGCCAACCTGTCAGAACCTGTTGTGAATCTTCTGTCCCGGCGCTCCACGCCCAACCGGCCTGTGGATAACAGTCCGTCATCCACAGCACGATATTCGCGCTCGCCACCGACGCATTCGCAGGAAATAATACTTGTACGGATCAAAGAAACACTCCGAGCGAAAGTCGGAGCTCCCGCCACCGGCCGGAACGGTCGATCTGGAGGTCACCCAACATGTCCGCACTCCCGGCACGCTACCATCTGATCACGAAGCATTGGACGCAGCTGCTGGTCAGCATATTCGTAGCGCTGCTCACACCATCGACGGCACGCGCCTCACATCAGGTTCGAGCTGACGGCGGGAACATCGGGTTCAGATCGATTCGGAAACACCGAGACGACGCGGGAATGTCGACAGCGGAGTACGCCGTGGGCACGGTTGCCGCGGTCGGGTTCGCCGCTGTTCTCTATGCGGTAATCCACAGTCCGGCAACCCGCACGCTGCTGGCCAACGTGGTCAGCCGGGCGTTGTCGATTCCCTTCTGA
>NZ_CAUVXI010000011.1:0-18491 GCF_963555845.1 Protofrankia sp. Cas8
GTGGACGGATCTCGCCGTCCGGGTCTGGCGGAGTGTGGGCGTCCGAGTGGAAGTCGCACGCAACATCACCGATGTGGATGACGCGATGTTCGCCGAGGCCCGCCGGGTCGGCATGCCCTACGATCAGGTCGCCGCGATCGGGCGCTTTGCCTTCGACCGGAGCATGGCCGCGCTCGGCGTCCGCCCGCCCGACCACGAGCCGACCGCCCGCGCGTCCGTCATCCATGTGATCGAACTTGGGCAGGCCCTGCTTGCCGCCGGGCACGCCTATCTGCGCAACGGCACCGTCTACGCGCGTACCAGTGATGCGGCGGCACGGGTGGGCCTCGGCCTGGACGAGGCGGTCACGCTCGCCGCCGAGTTCAACGACGACCCGGACGACCCGCACCGCGATGATCCTCTCGACGTGGCGGTCTGGCGTGCCGGCGACAGCTACAGCCACAGCGACAGCCACAGCGACAGCGACAGCCACAGCCACAGCAGGGGCGCCGGCATTGATGGCTCGCGAGACATCGGCCAGAGCGGGGTGAGCTGGCCGAGCCCGTGGGGTCCGGGGCGGCCCGGCTGGCACGCGGAGTGCGCGGCGATGGTGCTCAACACGTTCGGCTCCGGCATCGACCTGCACGCCGGCGGTGAGGACCTGCGTTTCCCCCACCACGCGGTGGAGAGTCTGCTCGCCGAGCGCGCGACCGGGGTGGCACCGTTCGCCCGCGCCTGGTTACAGGTCGGCTCCGTCCGAGTCGACGGCATCAGGATGTCGAAGTCCCTGGGCAACCTGACGCTCGTCGACGACCTGCTCGACCGGCACACGCCGGCGGCCGTCCGCCTGCTGTGCCTCGCCCGACGCTGGCAGGACGCCTGGGACTACCACGAGTCAGCCCTGACCGGAGTCGAGGACACCCTCGACCAGCTGTATGTCGCGGCCGGGCGCGCCCGCTCCGCGCCGGACCCGGCGGCTGCGGTCGACGCGGTCGACGCGGCGCTGCGCGACGATCTAGACGTGCCCCGGGCACTGGCGATCGCGCTCGACTCCGGTGGCGCGGGCGCCCGCCGCCTCATCGACGTCCTCGGCCTCGCCTGACCATCCACTGCAGGTGTCACGGACGACCACCGCGTCCGGAGCAGGATGTGACGACAATCCGTGCCGAAACCCATGTTCTGCGACACTATGCTGCGCAGTCTCACGTGACGCACGCGATTGAGGACGGCAAGTGGCAGACACACTGGGCAGCGGTGACACACTCGCGATACTGATCGGCTGCGGTGCCATGGGCGTGGTGTGACGCGGATGACGACGAGCAGCACGCCGCCAGGGGCGGCCCGGCCTGACCCGAACCGACCCGTGCCGACGCCGACGCCGGCACCAGCACCAGCACCAGCACCGTCCGGCGGGTCCGAGCCGGCGTGGGATGCGGTGTTCACGCCGCTGACCCCACAGGACCCCCGCGAGATCAGCGGATATCTGCTCCGGGCCCGGATCGGCGAGGGCGGCATGGGCGCGGTGTACCTCTCCTACACCCCCGGCGGCCGCCCAGTCGCCCTGAAAATCGCCCGTCCGGAGTTCGCCGCCGACCCCGAGTTCCGCCGCCGCTTCGCCACGGAAGTCGCGATCGCCCAGCGAGTCCAGGGCCTGTACACCGCGCCGGTCATCGACTGCGACCCCCACGCCCCACGCCCCTGGCTGGCCACCGCCTACGTCGCCGCCCCCTCCCTGGCCGCGGCCGTCGCCCGTCAGGGCGCGCTGCCGCCGGAGACCGTCCTGGTCCTGCTCGCCGGGGTCGCGGAGGCGTTGCAGTCCATCCACGCCGCCGGGGTGATCCACCGTGACCTCAAGCCGGGGAACGTCATCCTCGCCGCCGACGGCCCCCGGGTGATCGACTTCGGCATCTCCCGAGCGGTCGAGGCATCCTCGGCTGCGATCACCCAGACCGGTGTGCGGATCGGCACGCCCGCGTTCATGGCCCCCGAACAGGTTCGGGGCCGGTCCCTCGACGCGGCCGGGGACGTCTTCTCCCTCGGCTCCACCGCCTACTACGCGGTCACCGGCGAGTATCCCTTCGGCGCGGACGCCGCGGTATTCCACCGCATCGAGCACCAACAGCCCGACTGGGACCGCTGCCCCGAGCAGGTACGCGGGGTGCTGGAACAGTGCGTGGACAAGGACCCGGCCGCTCGCCCCACCCCGGCGACGTTGATCGAGCTGTGCAGAGCGGCGTCCACCGACGAGCGGTTGCGCATCGGTGAGGGTTGGCTGCCCTCAACGGTGACGGCGGAGATCACCCGCTACAGCGTCGCCCCGCCAAAGCCACCTCAGCCCCGGCCTCAGCCCCAGCCCCAGCCCCAGCCCCAGCCCCAGCCACGGACCGAACCCCGGCAGCCGCAACTGCCCGCACCCTCGCCATGGGTCCCGCCGCGGCCGCCCGCCCCGCCCAACCCTGCACACCGCAAGCCGTCACCCTGGCTCATCGGCGGACTCGGCACGGCGGCCCTCGTGGCAGTAATCGTCCTCGTCGCGGCCCTGAGCAACAGGTCTTCGGATGGGAAGACGAACAGCGGCACCACGACGACCACGTCCACCGGCACCGGCACATCTGCCACCGGACCCGCATCCACCGGACCCGCATCCACCGGACCCGCGACCGCGACCGGTGTACCCGCCACGACAGCCGGATCGGGCAACCCGACGTCGAAACCAACAGCGGCACCGGGAAACGTCGACCGTTTTCTGACGGATCTAACCGTCCTCGAGAGCGACGGCAAGGTGGAGAGCGGATCGGGATCCATCAGCGGTACCAAACTGCCCCACAGCGTCATACTCCGGGCAAATTATTACGATGACCCCAAAAATGTCGCGAGAGCGGAATACGACCTCGGGCGAGACTACCGCCGGCTCCAGGCTACGGTCGGTCTCGCCGACGACGCCCGTAGCAACGCCGTCTACCAGATCGAGATCTACGGTGACGACCGCCGCCTGGCATCACACACCGTCCGGCTCGGGAACTCCGTACCGATCGACCTCGACGTCACCGGCATCCTCCGGCTGCGTCTCACGACCACGCGGGTCGATGGGGACGTTGTAGACAACCATTACTCTCAATACGCATCCGCGTGCGTGTTCGGCGACGCCCGCATCACCGGTGTTCAGGGCGAGGTTCCGACCGCCATCGCATCCTCGCCGTCGTAACGTCATCCACGGCTTGATCCGCGATCTTTCGAGGTTTGTACGGCAAAAACGGCCTTGTTGATGTTACAAACCTCGAAAGATCGCTAGTGGCTGGCCGACGGGGGTCGAATCCGGGCCGGCGGCGGGGAGGTCAGTCGGCGTTGGTATCCGGGTCGGCGTCGGCCTGCACGGGCGGGCAGGTGCAGAACAGGTGGCGGTCACCATAGGCACCGTCGATGCGGCGGACCGGCGGCCAGTACTTCGACATCCGTAGCGACACGACCGGATAGGCCGCGACGGTGCGCGGGTACGGATGCGCCCACTCGTCGGCGACCAGCATCGACGCCGTGTGCGGGGCATTGCGCAGGGGGTTGTCATAGACGGGCCAGGTGCCCTTGCCGACCTCGTCGGCCTCCTGCCGGATCGAGATCATCGCATCGCAGAACCGGTCGATCTCGGCCAGGTCCTCGCTCTCGGTCGGCTCGACCATCAGCGTCCCGGGAACCGGGAACGACATCGTCGGCGCGTGGAAACCGTAGTCGACAAGTCGCTTGGCCACGTCTTCCACGGTCACCCCGGTCCGCTTCGTCAACGGGCGCAGGTCCAGGATGCACTCGTGCGCCACCAGACCATCACGCCCGGTGTAGAGGATGGGGAAGTAGGACACCAGCCGGTGGGCGATGTGATTGGCGTTGAGAACCGCCACCGACGTGGCCTGGCGCAGGCCGTCCGCGCCCATCAGGCGGATGTACGCCCAGGGAATCATCAGGATGCCCGCCGACCCCCACGGCGCCCCGCTGATCGCTCCGATGCCCGTGTGCGGCCCCGCCTCCGCCAGCAGCGGATGATTGGGCAGGTAGGGCGCGAGCCGCTCGACCACCGCGACCGGACCGACCCCCGGGCCACCACCGCCGTGCGGGATGCAGAACGTCTTGTGCAGGTTCAGGTGGCTCACGTCCGCGCCGAACATCCCAGGCTTGGCCAGCCCCACCAGGGCGTTCAGGTTCGCGCCGTCGACATAGACCAGGCCGCCGCAGGAGTGCACCAGATCGCACGCCCGCGCGATGCCCTCCTCGTAGACACCGTGCGTGGACGGGTAGGTCACCATGAGCGCGGCGAGCCGGTCGGAGTGTGCAGCGGCCTTGGCGGCCAGATCGGCCAGATCGACGTTGCCATCGGCGTCGCAGGCCACCACGACGACCCGCATCCCAGCCATGGCGGCGCTGGCCGCGTTCGTCCCGTGCGCCGACGACGGGATCAGGCAGACGTCACGGGCGGGCGCATCCGGCGGATTGTGGTCACGATGGTAGGCGCGGATCGCCAGCAGTCCGGCGAGCTCGCCCTGGCTGCCAGCGTTCGGCTGGAGCGACACGGCCGCGTACCCGGTGATGGCGGTGAGCCACTCGGTGAGATCACCAATCAGCTCCAGATAGCCGGCGGCCTGGTCCAGTGGGGCGAACGGGTGGATGTCGGCGAAGTCCGGCCAGGTCACCGCCGCCATCTCGGTCGTCGCGTTGAGCTTCATCGTGCAGGATCCAAGCGGGATCATGCCACGGTCGAGCGCCAGGTCCTTGTCCGCGAGACGACGTAGATAGCGCAGCATGGCCGTCTCGGACCGGTACTGATGGAACACCGGGTGACTGAGATAGCCGGTGGTACGCGACAGCTCCGCCGGAATCGCCATGTCGACATCGGTGCCGCCATCCGGGCCGGCGCCGCCGCCGCCGGGCTCCAGTGCGGCTGCCAATCCAGCTGGCAGCCCAGGTGGCAGTCCAGCTGGCAGCCCGGATACCAGCGCTGGGCCCGCTGCGGCGCTGACATCCGGACCGGGCATCGTGGGATGCGCGGGCAGCGGCAACGCCGGGACGCCGAACGCCGCCCACACGGCGTGCAGGTCCGCATCCAGCGTCGTCTCGTTGCAGGAGACACCGACGTGGTCGGCATCGACCAACCGGAGGTTCAGCCCACCGGCGAGCGCCGCGGCGAGGACCTGCGCCGCCCGGGACGGCACGAACGCGAGCACGGTGTCGAAGAAGTAGTCGTGGACGACCTGGACGCCACCGGCACGAAGTCCGGTGGCAAGGCGGACCGCGTGGTCGTGCACCCGCTCGGCGATCGCGGTCAGGCCGTCGGGACCGTGATAGACGGCGTACATCGACGCCAGTACCGCCGGCAGCACCTGTGCCGTGCAGATGTTGCTGGTCGCCTTCTCCCGGCGGATGTGCTGCTCACGGGTCTGGATGGCGAGCCGATAGGCACGATGGCCGTCGGCGTCCACCGACACACCGACAAGCCGGCCCGGAAGCGACCGCTCCAGACCGTCACGGACGGCGATGAAACCGGCATGCGGGCCGCCGAAGCTCAGGCCCAGGCCGAACCGCTGCGTGCTGCCGACCGCGATGTCCGCACCGAGCTCGCCCGGTGGGGTGAGCAGGGTCAGCGCCAGCGGATCGACCGCGACCGCGACGACGATCCCGCGGTCCCGCGCCTGCTCGACCACGGTGCGCGGATCGCGCAGGGCACCCTCGGCGCCCGGGTAGGCGAGCAGGACGCCGAACGCCGACTCGGCGAGGTGCTCGGGCAAGACGGTTGACAGATCCGCGACCACCACGTCGATGCCGAGCGCCTCGGCGCGGGTGCGGACCACCGCGATCGTCTGCGGCAACGTGTCCTCATCCACGATGAACCTCGGACCCAGCCCCTTGGTTGCCCGACGGGCGAGCTGCATGGCCTCGGCCGCCGCGGTCGACTCGTCCAGCAGCGAAGCCCCCGCCACATCCAGGCCCGTCAGATCTGTGATCATCGTCTGGAAGTTCAGCAGCGCCTCCAGCCGTCCCTGGGAGATCTCCGGCTGGTACGGCGTGTATGCGGTGTACCAGGCCGGGTTCTCCAGAACGTTGCGCTGGATCACCCCGGGCATCACCGACGGGTGGTATCCGAGACCGATCATCGACGGCACCCGGCGGTTGCGGCTGCCGAGGCGACGCAGCTCCGCGAGTACCTCCGGCTCGCTCACCGCGGGAGGCAGGTCAAGCCCGCTGTCGCGGATCACCGCCGGCACAGTGGCCGCGGTAAGGGCCTCCAGGCTGGCGTAGCCGAGCTCTGCCAGCATCGTCTGACGCTGATCGACGTCCGGACCGATATGGCGGTCCACGAAGGTGACCATCTCACCGGTCACCGACCCGGCCGGGTACGCGGCGGGTTGCACCGCCCGTGCAGGGCCCGGCCCGGATGCTGGCGTCCCGGATGTGGCCGGCCCGAACGGTGCTGACCCGGATACTGCCGACTCGGATACTGCCGACCCGGATACTGCTGACCCGGATACTGCCGACTCGGATACTGCTGGCCCCGACGCCGGTGGGACGGGCGACAGCGAGACGGTTGATCGTGATGTCGAGGAACCGCCTGCGGATGAGGGAGGGTTCGTAGGCACGGTCGAAGCGCTCCAGAGGTCGGGCAACTCGGCGGACCTCGCCGGTCGCGGCTGACCTCCCCCTCTGTACATATGCCTGAGAGTTTCACCCGCCGCAGCCGGCCGATGGACCGGTGCGCCTGGCTTTCACCGTCGGCGGGACGCCTGCGGCGTCCGCTTTCCAGAGCTGCCTGACCCGGCGGTTGCTTCGGCCTGAGAGTTTATGGGGAGATCTTGCTCCTTCGGCGCCACGGGCTGGTATGCCGTGGACTCTCCCGCACAGGTGTGAGCGGCATCAATGTGCAGTTGTGTAACTACGCGGTAGTCGTTCAGGAGTCATGCGGTTGGGCAGCCAAGCCGATCCTAGGGTTTCCCGTGACCCGTCGCCACAGGCAGTCGGAACAATTCATACAAAATAGCGTGGATGTGCTACATCGGAATAAACCGTGATACTCGCCACATGCTCACCTGATTGCCTGATTGCCTGTTCAGAGGACAGCACGGATGTCGGTCTTCGCGAAGTCGTCGCCGATGTAGAGCAGCGGCTCATCGACAACACGGGCAATCGCATAGGTCAAACAATCGCCGAAGTTCAACCCGGCGGGATGACGCCGGCGGCCATAGCGGGTGAACGCTTCGACCGCGACCTTCCAGTGTTCCGCGTCGAACGAGATTTCTGTCATGCCCGCCTCGTCAACCAGTCGCGCGAGCAGCGTCCGACCGAGCACCCCGAGACGAGACGTCAGGACCAGACCGGTCTCGGCGAGAGTCGGAGTGCCGACGCCGATGAAGTCACCCCTGCCGAACGCCCCGGCCAGGGCATCCAGCAGGACCTCATAGTCAGGCTCTCGCAGCAGGACAGCTACCAGAGCCGAACTGTCGACGATCACAGACCATCCGGTCCGTAGCCGAGGATCTCCTCGCGTTCATCCCGGGTGAGCGGCACCCCACGTTGATCTGTCGGTATCTGCGGCCACGCCTCCTCCAGCAAAAAGTGACGTAGGTGCCGCTCGCGGCGGCTCTCCGCTCGCAGCAGCGCCATGCGGTCCCGGCGTTCGACCAACGCCACCCGGACCGCCTGGGTCTTCGTCTCGTTCGCAAGAGCCGCGATCTCCGTCGCGAGTCGCTCGGTCTCAGCATCCTTGATGTTCAATGCCATGGTGTAAAGGTACCACGATGGTGGAAAGCAACCCAGTCACAAACGGCAGCGGCTTGCCCGCACCCGCGTAGCCGCGTGCACCACGGTGGACGCCGGCGCGGCGCCTTGGAGTCCAAGTCGCAACAAACCGGCGGACATCCGGTTGACGGATTCTTAATGATCATGAAAACGCGCGGATGCCGGTTAGTCTGCGCAGGAGATGGTTGCGGATCGGTCCGGCGTCGGCCGGCTCCTGCGCGGGCGGCTGCGCCTCGGGGTCGTTGTGCTGCGCGGGATGACGCCGACGCCACGGCGGCTACTGCGGGCCATCCGGTCGGCCGTGGCGAGCGGGCTCGCGCTCGGCCTGGCGTTCGCGTTCCTGCCCGGCATCGAGGTGGACAGCCTCGCCGGGCTGATGCGGCTGGTCGTCATCCTCGCGGTGGTCGGCGCGGTACTGCGGCCCATCCTCGTGGCGCTGGCGGTCGCCCTGGGTGGGGTCGCGGTGCTGTTGATCGGCCTGTTCGCACAGACCTTCGTGATCTACGTGGCACAGCGTATCGAACCGGATGTCAGCTTCCGCGGCTTCGGCGCGGCCATCGGCGTCGCCTGGACCACCGCGGTGATCGCGGCGATGGTCGGCTGGCTGGCCGATGCGGGCAGCGACGAGACGTTCATCGGTGAGGTCATGCGCCAGGTTGCCCGGTACGGCACCGGCGACGGCACCTCCTTCGACGGCCCCGGGGTCGTCATCGTGCAGATCGACGGGCTGTCCGCGCCGCTGCTGCGGTGGGCGGTGACCGCCGGAAACCTACCGACGCTGAGTCGATGGGTCCGCTCGGGCTCGCACCGGTTCGTCGAATGGCACACGGGGATGCCCTCGACGACCCCTACCAGCCAGGCCGGCATCCTGCACGGCGCGTCAGCGCACGTCCCCGCCTTCCGTTGGTACGAAAAAGACGCCGGGCGGCTGATCGTGACCAACCGGCCACGGGACGCCGCCGAAATCGAACGAAGGTTCAGCAACGGACGCGGCCTGCTCGCCGACGGCGGAGTCAGTATCAGCAACGCGTTCTCCGGGGACGCCCCCCACAGCCTGCTCACCGTCAGTCAGGCTGGGCTGCCGGGGCGGCGGGCTCGGGGGTACGCGTCGTTCGCGGCCAGCCCGCAGGGTCTGGCTCGGTCGCTGGTCCTCACCATCGGCGAGATGATCAAGGAAGTGCACCAGGCCCGCAAGCAGCGCCGGGACAACATCTTCCCCCGGGTCCGGCGCGGCGGTTCGTACATCGCGCTGCGCGGGCTGACCAACGTCCTGTTGCGTGACCTCAACGTCACCTTCATCGCCGAGCAGATGGCCCGTGGAGTGCCCGTGGTGTTCTGCGACTTCGTCGACTACGACGAGGTGGCCCACCATGCCGGGCCGAACCGGCGGGAGTCCCTGCAGACCCTGGAGGGCATCGACCGGGTGCTGGCGATGCTGGAGCGGGTTGCGGCGAACGTCCAGCGCCCGTACACGTTCGTCGTCCTTTCCGATCATGGACAGAGTCAGGGCGCGACCTTCCGCCAACGCTACGGACGGTCCTTCGCCGACACCGTCCGCGGCCTGCTGACCCCCGGTGCCGCCGCGACCGCCGCGACCGGCACGGCCGAGGGCTGGGGACCGGTCAACACACTGCTCACCGAGGTCACCGGCGGTGACACCGGCGACGGACCAAGCCGACGTATGCTGCGCCGCCGCACCGACGACGGCCAGGTCACGTTGGGCCCGTCCAGACTTGAGGTCACGCTCGACCCACAGCGACCGGATCTCGTCGTTGTCGCGTCCGGGAACCTGGCCATGGTCTACCTGCCGCAGGTGGCCGGACGCGCCGATCTCGAACACCTGGAGTTCCTACATCCGGCGCTGGTCCGGGGCCTGATCAACCATCCCGGCGTCGGGTTCGTCGTCGTGCGCTGCCATGGGCACGGCCCGGTCGCCTTCGGTGCCCGAGGTCGGATGTTTCTGGACACCGGCGTGGTCGAGGGCGAGAACCCGCTGCTCGGGTACGGCTCGCGAGCGGCTACGGACCTGCTTCGCCACCAGCGGATGGACCATGTCGGCGACATCGTCGTGGTGAGTCGGGTGGACCCGGGAACCCGCGAGGTCGCCGCCTTCGAGGAGCTCGTCGGCTGCCACGGTGGGCTCGGTGGGGACCAGACCCGCGCGGTGCTCGTCTACCCGGCGGGCTGGCCCGCCCCGGCCGGTCCGCTCGAGGGACCGGACGCGATCCACCACCAGCTCGTCGGCTGGCTCGAACATCTCGGGCTGCGTCGGGACCCGCTACCGGCGGCCCGCGCCGCCGAGAACAATCAGCCGTTGCCGGCGGAAGCGGTCGGGATGGCGTTGCCCGGCGCGGTCGCCGACTCTCCGTGCGCGAGCACCCGGACCTCGGCGGGCAGGCGGGCGGCATCGGCCAGGCGGGCGAACTCACGTCCGGGTTCGTGAAAGCGATCGGGCCGCACGCGGTCGAGGCCCATCGGCCAGAGCGTCCCGTAGTGGATGGGCACGGCGATCGCCGGCGCCGACGGGCCCGGTGCCGTCCGGGGTGATCCCGTCCCGGCGGCGGGCATCGTCATCCCGGCGGGCATCGTCCGCCGCACCGCCTCGACCGCGCCGGCCGGGTCGATGTGCCCGGGGCCGAGGTTAGGGCCCCAGCCGCCGACCGGGACAAGAGCGATATCGATCCCGAGCGGGGCGAGATCGGCCATGGCGTCGTGTAGCGCGGTGTCCCCGGCGAACCAGGCCGTGGCTGTCCCTGTGATCACAAAACCGAGCGCCGGGCCACGGTGGCGCGACCACGGGCCACGGGAGCCGTCGTGACGCGCGGGCACGGCCAGCACGTCCAGGCCGCCACCGCCGTCTGACGCCGGTACCCGCGTGCGGTCCCCCGGCACCATCTCCACACAGCGCTGCGCGAGCGTCGGATGCCGGCGGCGCAGCAGGGCCGCCGCGCCGCGCGGAACCAGAATCGGCACGGTGGGCGGCAGCAGCCGAAGCGACGGGATGTCGAAATGATCGGCGTGCAGGTGGGAGACGAGCGCCGCGTCCACCTGTACGGCCGCCGCCGCGGGGCGTGCGCCGGCACGCCGGCGCAGGTGCGCGACCCGCATCCCGAGGACGGGATCGGTGAGCAGCCGGGTGCCGGCGTCGGCGATCAGGACTGTGCTGTGCCCCCACCACGTGACGTCCACCCCGCCAGTGTGCCCGCCGCCCACACGGAGTTGCCGAGGCGGTAGCGCTCCAAGCGGATGGCGCCGAGGTGCCGGGCCTCATAGATCCGCGCACGCCACGTCGCGGCGGGCGAGCGGTCCCGCGTCCCGTAGGTTTCCCAGAACGCCCCCCGCTCGTCCGCCTTCGCCAAGGCCATCCGGATCGTCCAGTCGGCGGCCGGGTCGCCCCACCAGGTCCGGTCCATGTCAAGGACCCCGGTGATCGTCGGCTCCGGTACGGTGGCGTCGAGCAGCACGTTGACGGTCCACAGGTCACCAGCCAACATGCGCGGCTCGGTGATCTCGTCAAGGACATCGCGGTGCTCGGCGGCTACGGCGGCAACCTTGCGCACATCGGCGGCGTCCAGACCAACGCTGTCGAGATCAGCGGCGATGTCCGCCAGGGACGCGGTCACGGCCGCGCTCCACGTGGCGTGCGCCGGGCAGGTGACGGGGCCGAAGGACGGGCCGCGTACCGCGTGGACGTCCCGGGCGATCGCGCCCATCTGTCGGAAGTAGCCCGGCCAGGTTGAGCGCGGGTAGTCACCGAGGCGGTCCGGGGCGGGGACACCGTCGAGGAGGGTCTGGACCAGGTAGTCCCGGCCGATCACCTCGTGGGACCAGTCCGCGGCGAGGACCCGCGGCATCAGCGGCGCGATCGCCGCGAGCCACGGCACGCTCGCGTACTCGTTGCGCATCAGCTGCCGTTCGGAGCCGAACTGCCGGGTCGGCTCGGGCGCGACCCGCAGGATCACCGGCCGCTTCTGCCCGGCCACGGTCACGCGGTAGGTGTTGTTGTACCTGCCCGCGCTCAGCTCCGCTGCGGAGAGGGCATGGGCCTCGGCGCCGAAGACACGGCGGCAGATCGCCTGGATCTCGCTGGCGGCCACCGACTGCTGGAACGCCTCCGAAGCCCGTTCGATCGGTCGGAAATCCATGCGGCTCCCCTGAGTTCGTGACAGGCACAGCCGGTCACGAACTCAGGCCGTCAGGTCAGGTCGTCGAACTCGCCGGCCTTGGCACCCTTGATCCAGGCATCCATCTCGGTTCGGGTGAAGAAGACTGTGCCCCGGTCAGGGTGGTTGCTGTTGCGCACGGCGATACGGCCGTCGGCCAGTGCGGCGACTTCGACGCACTCAGTCGTCCCGCCGCCGCCGTTCGCTCCGCCTGTGAAGCTGCTCGTACGCCACGCCGCGCGGGACAGGTCGGTATCGGTCATCCTGCTGACCGGAACCACCTACCGCGAGCCGGTGTGAGCCGCAGCAGTAGGTGGAATCGGTCGTTATGGCGCCCGCTCTTGTGGGTGCGCGGATTCGGTCGCGTTCAGGGCTTCGGTGTGATCAAGGGTTCCGGTCAGGGCGAGCCGTAGGGGTGCACCCCGCCGGTTGTCCACGATCTTTATTTGGATGTTGAGGAGGGCATACAGGTCCCGGCGTTCCTCCGCGTAGACGCCGCATTCATGGTCATCCGTCTCATCGGCGCCGGACACTCCCCGCAGCAGGCCGAGCAGTGGGCGTCCAGGCTGACCTGCTGGGCTGGCGCCACCGACGACGACCTCAACGCCTTCGCCTGCTACGTGGCCGGGCTGTGGAGCATGCGTGCCGCTCAGTCAGACAACCGCGCCGCCCAAAACCGAGCGACCCTGGCACGCAGTTACGCCACGTGGCGCCTGACCTGGCTGCCACCAGCAAGGCGCGCGTGAGCCCGTCGTCTGTCGCACACTTTCTCTACGGTGTTTTTTCCAGCCGTCATCGAGCTGCCCATCGAGCGCCGAGACTGATCTTCCTTGAAGTCCAACGTCTCGGTTTCGACGTCGGCGGCGCGGACGCCCGCATAGACGGTCGCGAGCGCCGTGGACGCCTCAGCACGCCTGGGATCACGCCAGGTGGAAGTCACGATGCGACCACCACGAGGAGGCTGAGTCGATACTTCACAGCCATGAAGTATAAGGTTCCCGACCGAGCAGGGCTTGATCTGCACTTTCACCAGCGAGCCGCGGACACCGCGGACCGCATTCCTACCCGCGCGCCGACCACTTCGTGGCCGGGCGGGGCTGGGTCACGCCGTCCACGATCAGCTCGTCGACCCGCTCGTCGAAGAAGCAGACCAGAGCCTCGATCTTCGGGCATTCCGGAATCGGAGCCGGGTAGCTCCACGCGATGTCGACGACCGTGCCATCCACGGTCATCGACCAGTAGCGGGCAAGCCCCTTGTACGGGCAACGCGACGTCGTCGCACTCGGCGTCAGCAGGTCCATCCGGACGTCGGCCCGGGGCAGGTAGTAACGGGTAGGCAGGCCGGTCTCGAACAACAGCGAGGGACGATGACTGTCCGCGATGACATCGCCACCCATGACAACCTGGATATGCCGTGACGACCTCATCACGTCCACCCGCGCGTACGGATCTCTCGGATGGACGAACACCTCGTCGTCCTCCTCGAACCAGGCATCCATTTTGTTCCAGTAGAATGCCAGATGACCGGATATATCAGGGCAGGACGCGAGAGGTTCGGGGTAGGCCCACACCGCGTTCTCCACCATCTGGCGCCGGGCCACGGTCTGATCCCCCGCGTCACCGACGGCAACGGACCAGTAGGACGCCTCCCCCTTGAACGGGCAGTGGCTGCGGTGGTCGGTCGGGACCAGCAGATCGAGCCGGACGTCGGCCCGCGGGAAGTAGTAGACAGGCCGATGCCCGGTCTCGAACAGGTACAGCACACGCCTCGAGTCGGCGATCACCACGCTGGCGAGGCTCACCCGGACGCGCCGTGGGCATGGTTCAACCCACACCCGGTACCCTTCGAGCCGCGGTACCGGACCACCTGTCGGTGGCCCCTGGGATGTGTCCGTCGGTGGGATGTCCGTCGTGATGCTCTCCGCCCTCGGACCGCCGGTCCCTTGCATGACGCCCTCCCTGTTCACCTACCCGATGTCGTCCGTCCCGAGTCGCCGTCCGTCCCGAGTCGCCGTCCGTCCCGCGCATCCTCGTCCTGAATGCCCGCTGACGCGATCCGGTGGTTCTCGCGATCTACGCCCCTATTGCCGGGCGCTCTTGTTGCGCATGAAACCGCGGACACACAACGTAACCGTCCTTGTCCGGCACCGGGCACGCCCAGTGCGATAACGGCCCGCGCCGAACGCATGGTCATCCAGATCCGGGATGATAGGCCCGTGTGCGACTATGGATCAGGCATAGGGCAGCTTGCCGGCGGGTCACCATGAGCCCCGGCGCCAGAGCTCGCAGGGCCGTCCAGGTGGCGGACAGACCCGTCTCCGGCCGCCCGCGGTCCGGTGGCGCCGACGCCTGCCGGCCGATCCCCGAGGCGCCGATGACCGACGTGCCCTACCCAACCGAAACATCACAAATTGGTAACTGTCGGTAGCGGTTCGCGCATGACAGCCGTGGCATCCGACAGCATGGATACGTGATGTCGGTTCGGGTGCCGATGTGGCTGCGGCGGGGAGCCTCGGTGGTGGTGCTCCTACTCGTGATCGAGTACGCGCTGCTTCCACAGCTCGCGGGTGCGCGCAAGGCCCTGGAGACGCTGTCGGACGTTGAGCCGACGTATCTCGCTGTCGGTCTGTGTCTGGAAGCGGCGTCGTTGCTTGCCTACGCAATGTTGACCCGTAGTGTGCTTGCCCGCGAAGGCCGGCCGTCGTTGTGGACGCTGGCGCGGATCGACGTGACATCGCTCGGCGTCAGCCACATGCTGCCCGGTGGCGCCGCCACCGCGAGCGCCCTTCGCTACCGTCTGCTGCGCAGCGCCGGGGTCGGTGCATCCGAGGCGGTGTCCGCCGCGGCGATCCAGGGCGCCGGCTCAGCGGTCGTCCTGAACGTGATGCTGTGGATCGGTCTCCTGATCTCCATCCCCACCCGGGGCGGCAACCCGATCTACGGCACCGCAGCCGCGGTCGGGACGCTGCTGATCGCGGCCGTGTTCGTCGGGGTGGCACTGCTCACCCGCGGGAGCGAGCGGTCCATCCGCATCGTCCGCGCCGCCGCCGGCCGCCTGCCGGGGGTGTCACCGGGCAGCGCCGAAGAGCTCATCCGCACCCTTGCCGATCGCCTTCGCGTCCTCGGCAAGGACAAACCCCTGCTCATCAAGGCGACGGTGTGGGCAGCCGCGAACTGGCTGCTTGACGCCGCATCCCTATGGGTGTTTTTGTATGCATACGGGCATGCAACGGCGCTGGACGGCCTTCTGATCGCCTACGGACTCGCGAACGTGCTCGCAGCCATTCCCATCACACCCGGTGGGCTCGGGATCATCGAAGGCGTACTCGTACCGACACTCGTGGGTTTCAGCACGACCCGGGCCATCGCGCTGCTCGGGGTGGTGACCTGGCGACTGGCGAACTTCTGGCTTCCCATCCCGGCGTCGGCACTGACCTACCTGTCGCTGCGGACCGGCCCCCTGCTGCACCGACGGCTACCGGCCCAACGCCCATGGACGACCCCAAACACGATCAACGATGAAACGATCAATAAGGAGACGACCGCCTGATGCAGGCCGCGGTCACCCCCAGCCCCAAAATACGACTGACGGGAATAGAATTGTCACTCATAGTGAGTGATGGTGGCGCCACGGGTCGCCGCAAGGACCAAGCACTGAAGGAGACCGACCATGGCACTGACCTGGCCCATGCAGAAAAACGGTAAAACCGGCGAAGCGGTACGTACCGTACAGTTCCTGCTCCGTGTGCACGGGTACACGGTGGCCGTCGACGGGAACTTCGGACCACAAACCGAAGCAGCGGTGCGCGGCTTCCAGTCATCACAGGGGCTTACGACCGACGGCGCAGTGGGCGACCAGACCTGGCCGACGCTCATCGCGGTCGTCCGCCAGGGCGACCGGAGCGAGAAGGGCGACGCGGTGCGCGCCGTCCAGGACCAGGCGAACTTCCGTGCCGGGGATCCTGCCCATCCCTTCCCAGTGGACGGAGTCTTCGGCACGCTGACCGACGCGTGGGTGCGAGGGTTCCAGCAGGGCGTCGGAATCAGCGCCGACGGGGTCGTCGGACCGGTCACCTGGAACCATCTCGTCAACGAAGCGCTCAACACCTGACCCGCACAACGGATCGCACGGGCAGGGCAATACCGAAGGCCGGCATCGCAGACTCCAGTCGCCGACGCCGGCCTTCGGCGTTGCCGGCCGCCAGCGTTGCCGGCCTTCGGCGTTGCCGGCCGCCAGCAGCACGAGCTTTCGCCAGCGCGCGCCTGCCATTGCCAATCGGTGTATCGCGATATATCGTGAGCGCACGCGATACACCGATTGGGAGAATCACATGGAAACGCAAGGACTACCAGGGCCATGGCCCTGGGGGCACGGCAGGTCCAACAGGCATGGCGGGCATGGCGGGCACGGCTGGCATGGCGGGCACCGGTTCGACCAGACCGCAATGGCCACCGCCGAAGGTCGCGGCGGGTGGCGGCACGGCGGTCCGGGGGGACCGGGCGGATCCGGCCACATCCCTCCGGTCCCTCCGGGCTTCGGCTTCGGCTTCGGCCCGGGCTTCGGTTCAGGCGGCCCAGGCTTCTTCGGCGGCCGTGGCCGTGGCCGCGGTGCGAAGGTTCGCCGTGGAGATGTCCGCGCGGCGATCCTCGCCCTGCTCGCCGAAGCGCCGATGCACGGCTATCAGATGATCAACGAGCTGGCCGAACGCAGCCAGGGCACGTGGCGGCCAAGCCCGGGTTCCGTCTACCCGGTCCTCGCGTTGCTCACCGACGAGGGCCTCGTACGCGCCGAGGAAAGTGACGGCAAGCGGGTCTTCCACCTGACCGACACCGGCCGGGCCCACACCGACGCCCGAGCGGGCGAGCCCAAGCCGTGGGATACCGCCGCGGCCGCCGCCGACGAGGGTCTCACCGACCTACGCTCGCTGGCATTCGGCGTGGGCGCAGCCGTCATGCAGGTCGCTCAGGCCGGTAGTGACGCCCAGATCAAGGCAGCACAGAGAATTCTCATGGATACCCGCCGGGCGCTCTACCGGATCCTCGCCGATGACGAGCCCGATGAGGCGGACGAGCCGGCCGAGCCCATGGCCAAGGACGGCCGGTCCGGGTAAGGGCGACCGGCAAGGGGGACGTCCGACGGGCCACGGTGAGGCCGGTCCGGCCGCCCGCAAAGAGTCACAAAAAATTACAAAGAGTTATGACGCTGGCGCCGCCGAATCCGGCCGAAGCTCGCCCATCACGGAGGTGATGTGATGGGCGGGATCTCTCCGGGAAAGGGGCTTGCGCCGTGCGGAAACTTGGCTCTGGCTATGTGCTGCACGAACCAATCGGGCGCGGCGCGTTTGGGCAGGTCTGGCGAGGTTCCACGGTGGCGGGCGATCGTCAGGTGGCTGTGAAGGTCCTGCGCGCCGAGCTCGCGGACGACCCCGAGGTCGTCGCCAGGTTCGTCCAGGAACGGTCCGTACTGCTCGGGTTCAATGATCCACATCTTGTCGCCGTCCGTGACCTCGTGGTCGAAGGCGACACCCTCGCGATCGTGATGGACCTCGTCAACGGCGTGGACCTGCGAGTGTACCTCCGGGAACGGGGAACGCTCACCATCCCAGCGGCCATCGCCCTGACCTGTCAGGTCCTGCGCGCGCTGACGGTCGTGCACGCGGCCGGCGTCGTCCACCGCGATCTCAAACCCGCGAACGTACTCGTCGACCTCACCGACCCGGATGATCCGCAAGCGCGGCTCACGGACTTCGGCGTGGCCAGGCTCGCCCACGGCCGGTCCCTGACCCGCCTCACCGGCGCGATCGGGACGCCGCTCTACATGGCGCCGGAACTGGCACAGCGTGAGCACGCGCAACCCGCCGCCGACGTCTACAGCGCAGGAGTCATGCTCTACGAACTCCTGACGGGTCATCCGCCCTTCTCCGCGCCACACCCGATCGCGTTACTGCGCGCCCATATGGAAGACGCACCCGAGCCTATTGCCGACATCCCGCCACCCCTGTGGGACATGATCGCTTGGATGCTCACCAAGGACCCGGCTGCCCGTCCCACGGCAGCCGAGTCCGAAGGCGAGCTGACCCGGCTCGCGCGCTCCGGATTCCAGCCGGCAGCCCCGCCGCCAGGTGATGCCGATCACGACACCGGTGCTGCGGCTGCCACTGCGACTGCCACCGCAAGCACCGAGTCGGACGCCGGCGTGACCGCACTGATTCCCCCAGACGCGACGATCGTGACTCCGGACCGGGCGAACGGCGCTGCTACGCCCGGCGCCGTTCGCCCGGTCGAGAACCCGGGCGGCATGGCGCAGTCCGGCGTGACCAGGATCGGTCCGGCACCGTCCGCCCCCGCCGGCTGGGTCTGGCAACCGGATGACCGCATCAGCGATCGGGACCGACCGGACGGCCGGAAGCGCTGGCGGGCAGCGATCATCGCGGCAGCCGCTGTCACGCTGCTGGCCGGCGGTGCGGCCGCGCTGGCGCTCACCGGCAATCACGGCACCGCGACCATCGACGCACGGCCACCGGTGACAAATAGCAGCACGACAAGTACCCAGAGCACGGCATCGGCGGCTACCGC
>NZ_CAUVXI010000011.1:18849-54314 GCF_963555845.1 Protofrankia sp. Cas8
TACACCATCGACCCCGACCCCTGACTTACCGACCGCTGCGCTGCCGACCGCCCCGCCCACCGATGTCGTCCTGAAAACTATGAGTGGCCCGGGTGCCGGTGCCGGTGCCATCGCCGGATCCGGAGCAGGCATCGGCGGCATCGGCGGTGGCGCAGGCGGTGGCGCAGGCGGTGGCGTCGGTTCCGGTCGCTCGCCCGCCACGCAACAGTCCGCGGCTGCACCGGCACCGGCACCGCGTACCTACGACATGCCTTCGGGCTTTCCGGGTTCATGGTCTGGAAGCGTGAGCCAGCCCGGATCAGCAACCTACACAGTGAAGATCTCGCTGACCAACGGTAACCTCGGAGACAACGTCGGACGGGCGTCCTACCCGGAACTCGGTTGTGTGGCGGATCTGTTCTTCACCGACGTGGCGGGGTCGACGATCCGGGTGCAGGGCAGACTCATCGTGAACTCCTACAACGACTGCGTCCCGGCAACGCTCGACCTTACGCTGCGCTCGAGCTCATCAATGGACTATGTGGCCCGGTCGCCGGGCTTCGCCGGCAGTGCGAGCGCCGTCCTCTACCGATGATCTTAGCAGTACGGCTGGGCCGTACCGCTCACCACCACCAGGGCCGCAGTAATCAGCATAGGGGGGACCCATCAGTCGCGAACAGATCGGCCTGGAACCGTACGTGTTCACCGATCCACCAACGCAGTCGCTGATGTCACTCCAGGTCGAGCGTCGCGGACCGGTCGTTCAGGTCACGCTTGTCGGCCCGGGCAAGGGCAATGCCATGGGCCCGCACTTCTGGCGGGAGGTTCCGCTGGTGTTCGCCGCGCTGGACGCCGACGACAGCGTTCGCGCCGTGGTGGTCACCGGCTCCGGTGACAACTTCTGCTACGGCCTGGACCTGCGGACCATGCTCGGGGAGGTCATCGGACCGACCGGGGACGACGGCGGTCTCGCTCGCGGGCGCACCGTGCTGTTGCACAAACTGCGGTCCATGCAGGATGCGCTCACCACGGTCGCGGCCTGCCGCAAGGCCGTCGCCGCCGCGATCAGCGGCTGGTGCATCGGCGGCGGGGTCGACCTGGTGGCCGCCTGCGACGTCCGGTACGCGAGTACCGAGGCGAGGTTCAGCGTGCGAGAGGTGAAGGCCGGCATGGTCGCCGACGTGGGTAGCCTGCAACGCCTACCAGCCATCATCGGCGACGGCCACCTGCGGGAACTCGCCCTGACGGGCAGGAACATCACCGCAGCCCGCGCCGAGCGGATCGGGCTGGTCAACGACGTCCTACCGGACCCGGCCGCCACGCTCGCCGCCGCCCATGCCTTCGCCGAGGAGATCGCGGCCAATCCGCCGCTGGTCGTCGCGGGTGTCAAGGACGTTCTGGACGCCGCCCGTAGCCCCGTGGTCGAGACCGGCCTGCGCTACGTCCGGGCCTGGAACGCCGCATTCATGCCATCCCATGATCTTTTCGAGGCCGCCAGCGCGTTCAACGAGCACCGCCCACCGCGGTTCACCGGCCGTTAGGGCCGGGCCGGGCAGCGCAAGGCAATGCAACGCAATACCGGGCAGGGCAGCGCAACGGCAGCCCTGCCCGGAAGAACGTCAGGCGATACGCTCCACCACCGCTGCGATGCCCTGGCCGCCACCGATGCACATCGTCTCCAGGCCGTAGCGGACACCTCGCCGGTGCATCTCGTTCAACAGGGTCGCCAGAATACGCACGCCCGTCGCGCCGACCGGATGCCCAAGGGAGATGCCGGACCCGTTCACGTTCAGCCGGTCGAAGTCAGCCGGAGCGAACCCCCACTCCCGGGTCACCGCCAGCACCTGGGCGGCAAATGCCTCATTGCACTCGATCAGGTCGATGTCGGCGAGTTTGAGGCCGGCCCGTTCCAGCGCCCGCGCGGTCGCGGGAACCGGCCCGATTCCCATCGTCCGCGGCGGCACCCCGGCGACCGCCCACGACACGATGCGTCCGAGCGGACGCAGCCCGAGCTGCTCTGCCCGCTCACGATGGGTGACCAGGCAGACGGCCGCGGCGTCGTTCTGGCCGCTGGCGTTACCAGCGGTGACCGTTGCCTCCGGGTCGCTGCGCACCATCATCGGCCGCAGGGTGGCCAGCCGCTCCAGGCTCGAATCCGCCCGTGGGTGCTCGTCGGTGTCGACGAGGACCGTGCCCTTCTTGCGGTCGGTGACGGCCACGGGCACGATCTCGTCGGCGAAGTAGCCGGCCCGCTGCGCCGCGACCGCCCGCTGATGTGACCGCAACGCGAGCTCATCCTGCTCGGTACGGGAAATTCCGTACTCGCGGCGGAGGTTCTCCGCGGTCTCCAGCATTCCGCCCGGTACCGGGTAGTCCTTTCCACCCGCGGTGACCCGGCCGCGCGCCAGCCGGTCGACGAGGTCGACGCTCGGCTTCCTCGTCCCCCACCGAATCCCGGTCGTGTAGAACTCCGCCTGGCTCATACTCTCGGCCCCACCGGCCAGGACGAGGTCGGCCACGCCGGTCTGCACCTGCATGCCGGCGAGCAGCACGGCCTGCAGGCCAGAGCCGCAGCGGCGGTCGAGCTGCAGGCCCGGCACCTCGATCGGGAGGCCGGCGTCGAGGGCTGCGACCCGTCCGATCGCCGGCGCCTCCCCGTTCGGGTAGCACTGGCCGAACACCACGTCGTCGATCGCGTCCGCCGGCAGACCAGTCCGCTCGACGAGTGCCCGGATCACGGTGGCGGCGAGCTCTGTGGCGGGGGTGTCGGTGAAGACACCCCCGAAGCCACCGACCGGCGTACGCAGCGGCGAACAGATCACGGCGTCAAGCATTCGTCATGCTCCTCACAGTCGGTGGGGGCGCGGCCGGTTCGACGCAGTCCACCCCTTACCGGGATCATCGCTGGTCAGGTGTGCCGACGCACGCGATCCCGCCGGATGGTTGACTGCTGCAACAGTGGATTTATCGTATAGATCATCGATACGATCGCGAGCACGGCGCTGCCGGTCACCGGCCCCACCCCAGTAGAGATCCCGAACCCTGCGGAGGCAACGGAATGGATGCGGCGGACTTCTCCGAGATCCTGACCACCGTCCGGACGTTCATCCGTGATCGTGTCGTACCGGTCGAGAACGAGATCGACGAGAAGGACGAGGTCCCGCTCGACATCCGGAACGCCACCAAGGAGATGGGCCTGTGGGGCTTTGCCATTCCGGCGGAGTACGGCGGCCTCGGGCTGTCCATGAGCGAAGAGGCCCGGCTCGTCTTCGAGCTCGGGTACACGACGCCCGCGTTGCGGTCGATGTTCGGTACCAACAACGGCATCGCCGGACATGTGATCATTGAGGGCGGTACGGAGGAGCAGAAGCAGTACTGGCTGCCGCTGCTGGCCTCCGGTGAGGTGACCGCGTCGTTCGGGCTCACCGAGGCCGACGCCGGTTCCGACCCGTCCACCCTGACCACCAGCGCCTACCGCGACGGTGACGAATGGGTGATCAGCGGCGCCAAACGTTACATCACCAACGCCCCGATCGCCGACGCCATCTTCGTGTTCGCCCGCACGAACCCCGACGTCCCGGCGACCCGTGGCATCTCCAACTTCATCGTGCCGAAGGGCTCGCCGGGGCTCACGATCGGACCGCGGGACCACAAGATGGGGCAGGCCGGTGCGTGGAGCTCGGACGTCTACCTCGACGAGGTACGCGTTCCCCACACCCACCTCGTCGGCGGGGACGCCGGCGAGGGGTACGGCTTCGCGACCGCCATGCGCTGCCTGGCCCACGGCCGCATCCACATTGCCGCGCTGTGCGTGGGGCTCGCGCAGCGGCTGGTGGACGAGTCGGTGTCCTGGGCCGCGCAGCGACACCAGGGCGGCCGGCCGATCGGGGACTACCAGCTTGTCCAGGGCATGATCGCCGATTCGGTGACCGACCTGTACGCCGGCCGCGCGCTGGTGGTCGAGACCGCGCGAGCCTTTGACGCCGGCGCCGACACCAAGGTCGGGCCGTCCGCGACGAAGTACTTCTGCAGCGAGATGGTCTGCCGGGTCGCCGACCGGGCGGTCCAGATTCACGGCGGCGCGGGCTACATCAGAGGAGTCCCGGTCGAGCGCTTCTACCGGGACGCGAGGCTTTTCCGGATCTACGAAGGCACCTCGCAGATCCAGCAGTTGATCATAGCGCGACACCTGCTGCGCGAGGCGTCCAAGTAGCCGGTTCCGACCCCGGAACGGAACCGGCTACAGCCATCCCCGCCGCCGGAAGGCGAGGTAGAGCCCGCTCGCGCACCCGAGAAGAATGACCAGGCTGACGAGGAAACCCCACTCGCTACCGAATCCGGGATAAGGGACGTTCTGGCCGTAGAACCCGGTGACGGCGGTCGGCACCGCGATCACCGCGGCCCAGCCGGTCAGCTTCTTCATGATGACGTTCAGGCGGTTGCTCTGGATGGTCAGGTTGGTTTCCAGGATCGTCGTGACGAGATCGCGAAGGCTCTCCGTCCATTCGGTCGCCCGTAGCACGTGGTCATAGACGTCCTGAAGGTAGGGGAGCATCGCCTCGTCGATGATCCGAAAATCCCGACGCATCAGGGTGTTGACGACCTCACGCATCGGCAACACGTCGCGGCGCAGGAGGACCAGACTCTTGCGGATCTCGAAACTGCGCCGCTGGACCAGGAGGTCGTCCGGGGTGTCCGCGAAGAGCAGATCCTCCAGTTTGTCGATCTCTGCATCCAGCTCCTGCACGGTGTCGAAATAGCCGTCGACCAGATAGTCGATCAGACCGTGCAGCAGGAAGCCGACCCCGTGCACCGCAAGGTCGGCATTCACGTCCCAGTGCCGGACGACCGCGTCGATGTCGAATCCCTCATCGCCGCGGACCGTCACCAGTACCCAAGGCGTGACAAAGGCGGATATCTCATGTGCGGTCAGCGCGCCAGTACCCAGATCCAGCCCCACAGAATAGGCGTTGAGGAACAGGTGGGTGCGGTAACGGTCGACCTTCGGCCGCTCGCCGGGACTGACCGCGTCCTCGAGGGCCAGCGGGTCGAGCTTGAGCAGCCGGGCGATGGTCTGGAGGCCGGCGTGGTCCGGCGCGCACAGATCGAGCCACACGACCGTGCCCGGCCGCTCCAGATAGTCACCGACCGCCGATACCGGGAACCCGGAAGCCTCCAGCACACCCGCGCGGTAGGCCCGGGTGTGCGGTGGGGACGATCCGATCGCGCTGTCGGGATGCTCGCGCACGTCAACCACGCACCCGTCTGCGCCGTCACCCCAGTCCGCGATATCACCGAACACCGCCTCCTGCTCGTTCACCATGACAGGCCGTCCCTCCGAGCCGTTAGCACTCCGGAGCCTGCGGCCTCCGGGGATGCGATCTGACGAACGTCGCACGCCCTTTGACCCTTCAGACGCGCCAACGTCGGGTGAGCGAACCTGTGAGCGCGCACCGTCGCGTCGTAGTGTCCCTCTTGACCGCTGGGCGGCGCTCACGGAAAGGTGCTCACATGGTCACGATCGCGGCAGTAGGCGACCTGCACATCGAAGCCGGGGCCGGGCCCAGGTTACGAACACTGTTCGAACGGGCCGCGGACGAGGCAGACGTGTTCCTGCTCGCCGGTGATCTGACCGAGGGCGGTGAACTCGCCCAGGCTGCCGCCGTCTGCGAGGTGTTCGGCGGCCTTGACCTACCCGTGATCGCCGTGCTCGGCAACCACGACCACCACGACGGCAGGCAGGCCACCATCACCGAGATGCTGTCCCGGGCCGGGGTGACGGTTCTCGACGGATCTACCGTGACCGTGCCCAGCGACGGGACAACTATCGGTATCGCAGGCGCCAAAGGCTTCGCCGGCGGCTTCACCAGCCGCAGCGCGGAAAGTTTCGGCGAAGATGAGATGAAGTCCTTCGCCCGCCACGGTGAACAATGCGCGCAGACCTTACGCGCCGCACTGGCAGAACTTGACACCCAGTGGCAAATCGTGCTTACCCACTATGCCCCCGTGCCGGACACGCTGGACGGCGAACCGCTCGAGCTTTTCCCCTTCCTCGGCAGCCATCATCTGGGCGCCGCCATTGACTCATCCGCCGTGCGCGTCGCACTCGCCGTCCACGGACATGCCCACTACGGTCGCGAACGGGGGTTCACCCCGGGTGGCACGCCTGTTCGCAACGTAGCCGCCCCGGTGATCGCGGCTCCCTATGCGGTCTACCGGTTGCCCGCCGACCCCGCTGGGGACGAGATCGTCCGGCTGCGCTGACCCGGTGGCCGACCTCGGGGATGACTTCGGGGATGACCTCGGGGATGACGCCATCCGGCGCCGATCGGTCGACCTGGGTCACCCGTTCACGCACCTGGTCGTACCTACCCCGCGTAGTCTGATGAAACGACGGGGGCCCGTCGCGCCGACCCGGCACGGCCCGGTCGGCAACCAGCACAGGTCGAGGGCGGTGCGGACGGCATGCCAATGATGTGCGCCGTGACCTTTTCCCCGCGTGGGCGGCTCTTTTACGCCGATCCCGGGCAATATGCGCCGAAAATCGGCGACAAGGTCCTCTTCCCGACCGATGCCGGGCCGGAGGTTGCCGAATGCATGTGGGCACCGCAGTGGGTCAGCGAGGACATCGGCGGACTGCCGGTTCTCGTGGGGATGGCGCAGACCGCCGACATCGAACGGCGCGCGGTCTCCCGCCGCCGCCGGGCCGAGGCGCGGGTTGCCGCAAAGCGATTGATCCGTGAGCACGAGCTACCCATGAAAGTCGTCGGAGTCGACTACATCCAGACCGACAGCATCTTCACCATCTACTTCAGTGCCGACCATCGAGTCGATTTCCGAGCGCTCGTACGCGATCTCGCCCGAACGCTGGGAGCCCGCATCGACCTGCGTCAGCTCTCCGCCCGGGACAGCGCCCGCATCCAGGGCGGGATCGGCTCCTGCGGACGTGACCTGTGCTGCGCCACGTTCCTCACGGACTTCGAACCGGTCACCATACGAATGGCCAAGGATCAGGATCTGCCGCTGAATCCCATGAAAATCAGTGGCGCCTGTGGCCGGCTGATGTGCTGTCTGCGGTACGAGCACCCACTCTACGAGCAGTTCAAGGCGGAGGTCCCGGCCGTGGGTGCCCGGGTGAGTACCCCTGAGGGCGATGGGCGGGTCGTTTCCCACGATGTACCGCGTGACCAGGTCATGGTCAAGCTGGACGCAGGCGGCGGACGATCCGCGTGCAGCCGGGCAAGTGTCTGCGGTTCACGCAAGGCGTACGACGGGGCCCACTCGGGGCCGGACACCACCGCCCGGCCCGACCCCACGGCCGGGCCGGGCGGTACCGCCGATGCGGAGGCAGGCAGCTCTCCCGCGGACAGCCCGGCTACCCACCGTTCCCTCACTGTCAGCTCACGTGTTCACAGCGCAGACGGCGGCATCGCCACGAGCGTCGGGACGCAACCCATGACATCGGTTCCCGCGGCTGCGTCACCGGACAACGCCCGGACCCGACGCCGCCTGCGCCGACAAGCAACCCACCCCCAGCACGACCCCGACATACTTTCGTGACTAGACATACTTTCGTGACTAAGAACGACCGACAGTAGGGGTTCGGCGTCGCAAGGCCGGGCCACCGGGCCACCGGCATCGTGATCATGATTTTCCGGTGCCGCACCAGCAGGCCCGCGTCTGCGAACGGCTCAGGGGTCGAAGCGGTATCCCATACCGCGCAGGGTGGTGACCAGCCGACGTTGCGGCGGCCGCCCCTCGACCTTGGTCCGTACCCGGCGAACATGCTCGGTCACAGTGGCCGGATCCTGGAAACGCGTGCCCCAGACCTGCTCCAACAGCTCCTCACGGCTGAAGACACGGCGGGGGTGACTGGCCAGGAAGGCCAGCAGCTCGTACTCGCGCGCGGTCAGATCAATACGCTCACCCGCGACCGCGACTTCACGCGCACGCAGGTCTATGGAGACATCGCCATAGACCAGCGGGTCGTTCCCGTCCCCGGTGCGCTGCGGCGGCGGCTCCACCGGACGGCGGCGAAGCCGTGCCCGCACGCGTGCTACGAGTTCCCGAAGCGAGTACGGCTTGACCACGTAGTCGTCGGCGCCCAGTTCCAGGCCGACGACACGGTCGACCTCTTCGGCCCGTCCTGTCAGCATGATCACAGGTACTTCACTGGTCTGCCGCAGCCGGCTCAGGACGGCAAATCCGTCCATGCGCGGCATCGCGACGTCAAGCACAACAAGATCGACCTCAGTGGTCTGGAAAAGCTTGAGCGCGGCTTCTCCGTCTGCCGCCTCCAGCACTCGATACCCGAACCGTTCAAGGCTGCGGGCAAGCGCAACTCGAGAAGCTTCGTCATCCTCCGCGATGAGTAGAGAAGCCCCCCTCGTCGCTGTTGCAGTTGCGTCCCCGGTCATGGTCGAAACCCTACGCACGCTCTCCGGAACCGCTGCGAGCGGGGTGGTGGGCAAGGCCCGACCTCGAGATTCCAACACATTTCTGTAACATAATGATTACATGCCGTCAATAAATAGTCATCAGAAACACACTGGATCAGCATCCCGATTCGATCTTCCAGATCTCGGTGGCCCCACAACGTGGACCCGGTGGGTCGCCGGCTCATCGGCTCCGGCGGTCCTACACCGATGATCGCCCACCGCCGACTCAGGGAAGCCGACGTGGTCTGGCATACTCAGGATGCAGGCCAGCACCATGCCGGAGTAGCTCAGTGGCAGAGCAATCGCCTCGTAAGCGATAGGTCGCGGGTTCAATCCCCGCCTCCGGCTCAGACCCTGTCTTACCAGGGTTCTTGCAGCCCAGAAGCGATCAACCCTCGTAGCGCATCGGTCGCTCAGGTATCAACTTTCGGCGGTACGGACGCGATCACAGCTCCGACGCGCCGAGTGGGAGGCGGCCCGTCCGGCTCCTGCATGGCATGGCGCGGCGCATGCGGCACGGTGAGCACCGGTGAAGATCCCTTCACAAACCCCGGGCTGAGCTTCGTCGGGCAGCGGCGGCACGAAGCGGGGCGGGAAGGACTACACCGCCTCCCACTCAGTTGATCACGGTACGACGACCTGCCCGCGCTGCGGCGGCGAGGGGACGGTGACCCGCCGATGACCGACCGACCCGCACGTGATCCGGAGCGGATGGTGACCGCGGTCCGGGTGCAATGCAAGCAGTGTCGGCGGGCGCAAGGTGCGGCACTCGCCCGCGCGAGACGTAGCGGGGGCGGAAAAGGTGAGCTTCCCGCTACGGCGGTAGGTCGCTGCCCGCACTACGAGACGATCTGGGCGCCTGGTTACGGTCCCGAAGGTGAGCCTCCGCCAGACTCGGGATGGTCTGACCGGACGCCGCCAGTTTGACCTCATTCGGGTCGGTGCGGTCGCGTACCAGAATGTCCAGCTGTGCCGTCGCCGGTCACCACCACCGTGCCCCTGCCGCCACACCGTGGACACGTCGGTGGAGGCCCAGAGTGCTTCGCCATGTGGTCGTCTGCCTGCTGGCAGAGCCCTCCAGCATGATCCCATCTAACAGGCGTGACATGGCAAGCGCTCAGCGTGTGGGGATAGGGGTTACTGAGCGCGGTCGTGGTGGTGAATCAGTGAAGATCCCTCACCACGACCGCGATCAGCGGCTCCCACCGGTGCGTCACGACCGCGTCAGGCGTACCTCACGCAGACTTCACCTGCGGCGCGGGATCTTCCGCGACCTCGGGTGTATCCTCGTCGTGCTGCTCATCCGTCGGGGTGGCCGATTCCTTCTCGCGCAGGACCGAGGCGAGGATCTCCCGCTCCGCCTCGGTCCGGCCGACCCAGGACGCACCTTCGACCGACTTGCCCGGCTCAAGGTCCTTGTAGACCTCGAAGAAGTGCTGGATCTCCAGCCGGTCGAACTCGGGAAGGTGCCTGATGTCACGCAGGTGCTCCTGGCGGACGTCCGCGACCGGCACACACAGCACCTTGTCGTCCGGGCCTTTCTCGTCGCTCATCTGGAACATGCCGATCGTGCGGCATCGCACCAGGCAGCCCGGGAACGTCGGCTCCTCCAGCAGGACGAGCGCGTCCAGAGGATCACCATCCCGGCCCAGCGTACCCTCGATAAACCCGTAGTCCGAGGGATAATGAGTGGACGTGAACAGCATCCGGTCGAGCCGGATACGCCCGGTGTGGTGATCCATCTCGTACTTGTTGCGTTGCCCCTTCGGGATCTCGATGGTCACATCGAACTCGAGGTCCACACCGTCCCCTGTCATGTTGGTGGGCGCGTCCCGTCCGGAGCGCCCGCGTGTTCTGTACTTGTTACCAGTATCTGCGGCTACGACCGCCGCCCAGGACCGCCGCGACCCGATCATGTAAAATCAGCCATCCGCCGCTTACCTGGCGCCGACGGACGGGGTGGCCCCGCGGTGAAGTCTCCCGACCTCGATCGGCTGCGGAGTCTGTCCGGGATATTCCCCGTGCAGGTGATGCGACTCGGATTCACCCGACGTAGTCTCTCGCAGGTGTCCCCTGGGATGCGGAGTCGGGTCGGCGGGCTGACTGCCATCACCGGGGCTCTGCTTGCCGGCCAGCTCTCCGTCGCTCCGCCGCAACGACCGGGCGTCGCCCACACCGACTCCCGACCGGCGGCAGTCCCCTTCGCGGCACTGGATCCGGCAGCGCGGGCCGCCGACCCCGCCACGCTGGGCGCCCGGCTCGCCGGTCCGCTGGCGAACCCCGCGTTGGGCAACCCGGCGGGGCTGGTGGTGGACGCGCTGACCGGGGCCCTGCTGCTGGACCGCCGGTCCGACCTGCCGACAGCACCGGCGTCCACCTTGAAGACCGTGGTGGCCGCGGCCGCGCTGACCACGTTCGGCCCACGGGAAACCCTTACGACCCGGGCCTTCTACAGTCCACCCGCCACCGCGGATGGTGCTGCCACCACCGTTGTCGGCGGCGGGACCCTGTGGCTGGTGGGTGCGGGCGATCCGACCCTGACCGCAGCCGCCGGGCCCACCGGCTACCCGTCCTTCGCACGCCTGTCGGACCTCGCCACACAGGTACGTGGGACCGGCGTCACCCAGGTCGACCGGGTGGTCGCAGACCAGACACTGTTCACCGGACCGCCCACTGGCGAGGGCTGGCGCGACAGCTATGTGACCGACGGCAACGTCACACCGGTCTCCGCGCTCGAGGTGGACGGCGGTCGCGGCGCTGCGGGCGCGACCGGCCCGCGCACGACCACGCCGGCGATGGCCGCTGCCAACGCGTTCGCGGCGGCGCTGCGCCGCTGCGGAGTGCAGGTCAACTCGACCGAAATCGGCGCCCTGCCAGCCGCCGGCGTCGCCCAACCTGGCGCACGGCAGCTTGCCGCCGTCCAGAGTCCGCCGATTCCGGTGCTGGTCGAGCGAATGCTCACCTACTCCGACAACGACCTCGCCGAGAGCCTCGGCCGGCTGGTGGCCCACGCCCGCGGCCTGCCGGCTTCGTTCGCCGGCGCCACCAGTGCGGTACTCGATGTGCTGCGGGAACTGGGCGTGCCGACGGCCGGAACCTACCTTGCGGACACGAGCGGTCTGTCAACATCCAACCGGATTGCCCCGGCCACCCTCGTGGCACTGTTGCGGACGGCCGTCCTGCCCGGGCACCCAGCGCTGCGAACACTGATCACAGGGCTCCCGGTGGCCGGGTTCTCCGGGACGCTGAACGACCGCTACGACTCGGCCGACACCCGAGCCGGTGCCGGCGACGTGCGGGCGAAGACCGGCAGCCTGCGGATCGTGACAAGCCTCGTCGGCCAGGTTGTGGACAGCGACGGCCGGCTGCTGTTGTTCGGCTTCTTCGCCCCCGTGGAGGAGGCCGGGGCCACCCGTGCCGCCCTCGACCAGGTGGCCGTCGCGCTCGAGTCCTGCGGATGCTGAGTGCAACCCACCGATGACAGGCACGCGCGGGCGACAATGCCTGTCATCGTGGGGGGGAGGGACATAGGCTGGCGGATGTGGACGCCGAGCTAGTCGACTGGGACCTCGCGGTAACGACAGCGCGGCGGCTTGTCCGACCTGGCCCGCCCGTGGCCCGCTCCGAAGCGGACACGGTGGTTGCGGAGCTGCGACGGCTGGCCGCCGAGGCGGAAGGCCATGTCCAGGCATACACCAGGCTGGAACCGGCTGGTCCGCCGACACCGATCGTCGTGGTGGACCGGCCGGAATGGGTCCGGTCGAATGTCGCCGGCCTTCGGGTGGTGAGCGAACCGCTGCTCGACAAGCTCGCGGACCGCGATCGAGGCAAGCTGTCCACGGCTGTTGGCCGCCGGGTCACCGGGGTACAGCTCGGCACCGCGCTGGCCTACCTCGCAGGCAAGGTTCTCGGCCAGTACGAGGTCTTCCTCCCCCCCGATGAAACCGATGCACCCGGGACACCCGGGACACCCGGTGAAACCGGCACGGCGGGACATCCGGGACGCCCAGGGCGACTCAGCCTGGTCGCACCGAACATCGCCCATGCCGAACAGGCGCTGGCCGTCAACCCGCACGACTTCCGGTTGTGGGTCTGCCTGCATGAACAGACCCATCGCATCCAGTTCACCGCCGTCCCGTGGCTGCGGACGCATCTGGAGCACGAGATCACCTCCTTCATCGAGGCGACCGACCTCGACGCGGACGTCCTCGCCGAACGGGTGCGATCGGCCGTCTCCGCGCTGCGCGGCGCCGTGCTCGACCGTGGGCCGAACGCGCCGAGCATCGTCGAGGCCCTGCAGACGCCCGCCCAACGCCAGGTCCTGGATCGACTGCAGGCACTGATGACCCTGCTGGAGGGGCACGCCGACCAGGTCATGGACGCGGTCGGCCCCAAGGTCGTCCCGACCGTCGCCGAGATCCGGTCACGCTTCGACAACCGCCGCGGTGGTGGTTCACCGATCGACCGCTTTGTCCGCCGCCTGCTCGGACTGGACCTCAAGCTGCTGCAGTACCGCCAAGGCGGCGCCTTTGTCCGGGCTGTCGTTGCCGAGGCGGGGGTCGACGCGTTCAACCTGGTCTGGGAATCTCCCGAGACGTTGCCGACCCGGTCGGAGCTGGTCGATCCAGGCGCCTGGATGCAACGTGTCCTGGGCTCGCGCCCGTCGATATCGGCATAGTGCGTGATCGGAATAGTGTGTGCCTGCCCCGGGCAGCACGACCGTCCCGCCGTCTGTGCCTGTGTCTGTGCCTGAACCGGTGCCGGTGCCTGTGCCTGTGCCTGAACGCCATGCGGGAGTAGCCGCCATGGCCCACCGCAGGGCCGCGGCCGAGGTCCGGGTCGCGCTCCGCCGCTCGATTGCCGACCTCCCCCCGGGCAGCCTGGTGCTCGCGGCCTGCTCGGGCGGTCCGGACTCACTGGCGCTGGCCGCCGCGCTCGCGTTCCTGGCACCGCGCCGGGCGCTGCGCGGCGGGCTGCTCACCGTCGACCACGGTTGGTATGAGGGTTCCGCCGCCCAGGCGGACACAGTGGCCGCGCAGGGACGGGAGCTCGGCCTCGACCCCGTCGAAATCCTGCCGGCGCGCTCACCGCGTTCGGAGGGAGCCGCCCGCGACGCCCGCAGGTCCGTTCTGACCTGCACCGCCGAGCGCCTGGGCGCGAGCGCCGTGCTGCTCGGCCATACCCTCGACGACCAGGCCGAGACGGTGCTGCTGCGACTCGCCCGCGGCTCCGGCGCACGCACGCTGGCGGGCATGCCGCGCAGCGACGGCCTGTTCCGGCGCCCGCTGCTGGACATCCGCAGGTCGGTGGCCCGAAACGCCTGCCTCGCCGACGGGCTCACCCCGTGGGATGACCCGACCAACGCTGACGAGGCGTTCGCGCGGGCCCGGGTCCGCCACCGGGTCCTGCCTGTTCTGGAGGACACCCTCGGCCCGGGTATCGCCGAGGCCCTCGCCCGCACCGCCGACCTGTTGCGGGCGGACAATGAGGCGCTCGACGCCGATGCGGCGGTTGTCTACGACCAACTGGCCCACCCTGCCGGGCCGGCCGGCGCAGCCGTCCGCATCGACCTGGACCTCGCCGGCCTCGCGGGGCTCAGCACCGCGCTTCGGGGCCGGGTGATGCGGCGGGCGGCACGTACGCTCGGAAGCGCACCGACCGGGCTGCGAGCCGATCACATCCGGGCCATGGACGAGCTGGTGACGAGATGGCGCGGACAGAAGCCGGTCCCGCTGCCCTCGGGTGTCATCGCGACGCGCGCCGATGGCAGGATCTCGGTAGCGCGGCCTCCGGGGTTCGCGACCTGCGGATTCGAGGCCTCCGGCCGGTGCGATGGAGACCCTCGACCCGCGCCCGTGACACCCGGGTCGGGGACCCGGCCAGACACCTCCACGCCCGCCGCCGACGGTGGCGAGCCGCGTGGAAACACCAGGGAGGCTCAGGTGAGCACTGCGCACACGGTGCCCGACCGGACCGGGTCCGACCGGACCGGGTCAGCCGGCGCCGGGTCAGCCGGCGCCGGGGCGGAGGACCGGCCGCGGGCCAGCCCGCATCCCGACATCGCCGAGGTCCTTGTCAGCACCAACGAGATCGCCACCAGGATCAGGGAGCTGGCGGCGCTGGTCGATGCCGACTACGCCGGTCGCGAGGTGCTGCTCGTCGGTGTCCTCAAGGGCGCGGTGATGGTGATGGCGGACCTGTCCCGGCTACTGACTGTGCCACTGACCATGGAGTTCATGGCCGTCTCGTCGTACGGCTCGGCGACGTCGTCCTCAGGCGTCGTGCGCATCCTCAAGGACCTGGACCGCCCCATCGAGGGCAAGGACGTCCTGGTCGTCGAGGACATCATCGACTCGGGCCTGACCCTGTCGTGGCTGCTGCGCTACCTGCGGTCGCGCAGCCCGGCATCGCTGGAGGTGCTCGCGCTGCTACGCAAGCCGGCGGCACTGGCCGTCGACATCGACGTACAGTATGTCGGCTTCGACATACCGAGCGCCTTCGTCGTCGGCTACGGTCTCGACTACGCCGAGCGTTACCGCACCCTGCCATATGTCGGAACGCTGACCCAGGAGGCGATCGACCGCGGCGCCCGGTGAGAGCGTCCGGCGGATGGACCGGTGCCGCCGGTTTTCCAGCGTCGGCTGGGCACCTCCAGCCGACCGAGAAGATCCAAAACACTGCACATCGGGGGACCCCACTGATCACCACGTGCTCTGACGGCTACGAACCTGTTCGACGAACCACCCATTCGGGGCACCGAGGTGGAACAGGACGCTTCCCTTGCCCGTTGCTCGGATGTACGCGCGGTAAGGCGCGGGTACCGGCGGTACCCTCGGCACAAGGGAATCCCGAACGAGGGCAGTACACACGTCAGGAGGGTGGAGCGCGCGTGTCCAGCGCTCCAGGCAGATGACTCCAAGAAGAATCTTCCGCGGCTGGGTGCCTCTCGGGCTCCTGGCCCTGTTCGTGATCATTCTCATGACCGGGGTGTTGTCGGGCTCAAGCGAGTACACCAAGAGTGACCTGAACTCCATCCAGCAAAAGATCGAATCGGGTCAGGTCGTCAGCGCCACAATCCAGGACTCCAAGCAGCGCATCCAGATCAAGACAAAGGACGGAAAGTACGAATCGTCCTATGTCAGCCGCCAGGCGACCGATCTCGCCGACAAGCTCCACGAGAAGGGGGTCGCCTACGAGGTCAAGGTCGATCAGGGCAACATCTTCGTGTCGTTGCTGCTGAACCTCCTACCAGTGCTGCTGGTCGTGCTGCTGCTGTTCTTCTTCATGAACCAGATGCAGGGCGGCGGCAACCGGGTCATGAACTTCGGCAAGTCCAAGGCCAAGCTGGTCAGCAAGGACACACCGAAGACGACCTTCGTCGATGTCGCGGGTGCCGACGAGGCGATCGAGGAACTCCAGGAGATAAAGGAGTTCCTGGAGAACCCGGGCAAGTTCCAGGCGATGGGCGCCAAGATCCCCAAAGGGGTACTGCTGTACGGACCGCCTGGAACCGGCAAGACGCTCTTGGCCCGCGCGGTCGCGGGTGAGGCCGGCGTGCCGTTCTACTCGATCTCCGGCTCGGACTTCGTCGAGATGTTCGTCGGTGTCGGCGCAAGCCGGGTGCGGGACCTGTTCGAGCAGGCCAAGGCCAACGCACCAGCGATCATCTTTGTGGATGAGATCGACGCGGTGGGTCGCCACCGTGGCGCCGGTCTCGGCGGTGGCCACGATGAACGCGAGCAGACCCTCAACCAGCTCCTGGTCGAGATGGACGGGTTCGACGTCAAGGGCGGCGTCATTCTCATTGCGGCCACGAACCGGCCCGACATCCTGGACCCGGCGCTGCTACGCCCGGGACGGTTCGATCGCCAGATCGTCGTCGATCGCCCCGACCTGCTCGGCCGTGAGGCGATTCTGAAGGTCCACGCCAAGGGCAAGCCGATGGAGCCCGACATCGACATGCTGACCATCGCGCGGCGTACGCCGGGGTTCACCGGCGCAGACCTGGCGAATGTGCTCAACGAGGCTGCGCTGCTCACGGCCCGGTCCGACCAGAAGTTCATCTCCTCGGCCCTGTTGGAAGAGTCGATCGACCGGGTGATGGCCGGACCGGAACGCAAGAACCGGGTCATAAGCGACAAGGAGAAGAAGCGGATCGCCTACCACGAAGGTGGGCACGCCCTCGTCGGACACGCCCTGCCCAACAGCGACCCCGTCCACAAGGTCACGATTCTGCCCCGCGGCCGGGCGCTCGGTTACACCATGCAGCTACCGCTCGAGGATCGTTACCTGCGTACCCGATCGGAGATGTTGGACGAGCTCGCGATGTTCCTGGGCGGGCGGACCGCCGAGGAACTCGTCTTCCACGAGCCGACCACAGGTGCCAGCGACGACATCGAGAAGGCGACGAAGGTCGCCCGAGCCATGGTCACCCAGTTCGGCATGAGTGACACGCTCGGAGCGCTGAAGTTCGGCGGTGAGAGCAACGAGGTGTTCCTCGGGCGCGACATGGGCCACCAGCGCGACTATTCCGAGCAGGTTGCCGCGGAGATCGACGCGGAGGTTCGCCGTCTGATCGAGTCGGCGCACGACGAGGCGTGGGAGATCCTCGTTCAGTACCGGGACGTACTGGACAACCTTGTTCTGCGACTCATGGATGTCGAAACGCTCGGCAAGGACGCGGTTCTGGAGATCTTCGCGACAGTCCAGAAGCGGCCCAGCCGCGGCTCGTACACGGGGGTGGGCAAGCGCCTGCCGTCCGACCAGCCGCCGGTGATGACCCCGGCCGAGCTGGGGCTGGCCAAGCCCGGCGATGTCACGGATCTGGTACCCAACGCCACCATCGGTCAGGGCGGCCGGACCAATGGTGCCGCACACGGCAACGGCAGCAGCGTGCCGGCGGCCACCGGGAATGGGTCCGGATCCGGTCAGGTTTCCTCCGATGACCACGCCACGGCGACGGAGCAGAACGCGGGCGGCGGATCGGCACCTGCGGAGCCGACGTCGGCCGCACCGAAGATGTCCAACCCTTGGGCACCGCCGACGCTGCCGAACGACGACGACAGGGGACGCCGTTGACGACCGATTACGGTCTCGCACCCACCGGGTACACGTCTTCGGCTCCTGCCGACGTTCCAGGGGATGTTCCAGGGGATGTCGCCGGGATCGGCGCCGACGGCGTCGCCCCCGGCGACGGTAAGGGTGTTGCCGGCAGTGACGGTCCGCCCGAGCGGCAACGGCCTGATCTGGGGCCTCGGGCGGTCCGTCCCTTCGACCACGACCGGGTGGCTCGCGCTGTGCGTGAGCTTCTGATCGGCATCGGGGAGGACCCGGATCGGGAAGGCCTGCGCAAGACCCCGGAGCGGGTCGCGCGGGCCTATCAGGAAGCGGTGGAGGGCCTCGGCCGGGACCCGTCCGAGGTGCTCACCACCGTCTTCGACGAAGGTCATGAAGAGATGGTGCTGGTTCGCGACATCGACTTCACGTCGTTGTGCGAACATCATCTGGTCGCGTTCGCAGGCAAGGCGCATGTCGCCTACATCCCGAACGAAGCCGGGCAGATCACCGGGCTGTCGAAACTGGCGAGACTCGTCGACCTGTACTCGCGCCGCCCGCAGGTGCAGGAACGGCTCACCACCCAGATCGCCAACGCGCTGGAGCGGGCGCTGTCACCTCGTGGGGTCATGGTCGTCGTCGAGGCCGAACATCTGTGCATGTCCATGCGGGGAGTCCGCAAGCCCGGCGCCCGTACGGTCACCTCAGCCGTGCGCGGGCAGTTCCTGAGCACCGCGACCCGCAGCGAGGGAATGTCGCTGATCCTCAGTCACCGCTGACGACGGTCAGTCCTGCATCGACTGGATCTCCCGGGTGGCCCGCCGAAGCCGGGCCGACAGGCTCCGTGCGATCGCCCGGTAGATCGCGTCGCAGGTGCGCGGGTTGCTCCGGCGCAGTTCTTCGAACGCGGCAAGGGAGAGCACCTCGCACTCGGTCGGCTCCGCCACCGTGATGCGGGTGGAGCGCAACCCGCCGTCGACAAGTGCCAGCTCGCCGAAGGCGGCCCCGGCCGGCACGGTGTTGAGGCGGAGCCACCGCACTGCCTTTCCCGCTTGAACCTCGGCGTTGACCAGACCGCGGGTCACGAAGTAGATGGCATCGGCCGGGTCGCCCGCATCGAAGATCACTTCCCCACGCTCATAGGACTGGCTCCTGGTGAGCGATCGGACGACCGCGACCTCGTCGCGTGCCAACTCGGCAAGCAGCTCCTGCCCGGCGAACGGGACCCGGACGGTCGGTGGGAGCGTGGTGAGGTTCGCCCGCATCAGCAGGGCTTCCTCACACCACTCGAGCGCGATCTCAAGATCAGGAAGTCGCTCGGTGGACCAGTCCGAGCGCATCAGCCCGGCGACGGCCGGGAGCGCCCGCGGGTCGACGAACAGCGTCGTGACCTTCCGATCCGCGAGATCGGCCAACAACACCCGGAGCAGGCAGGCAGCCGGTTCGTCGATAGCTGCGACCCGCCGCAGGTCGAATACGATCCACGAGATGCCGTCAAGGTGATCAGCCACTGTCCGTAGCAGCCGCTCCGCGCTCGCGAACGCAAGATCGCCCTGAAGCTCATACACGACGAACGCCGCACCCGACCGCGCAAGAACCTCCCTGTCCCGTTCCGGCCGGACCCGCTTGGAGCTGACCGTGTCCCCGCGGTAGGTGAAGCGGACCGGATGCGCCGGCTGACCCCCCGGGCGCAGCAGGTGCAAGGCGAAACGCTCGGACATCTCTCGACAGGCGAGAACCCCACGGACGCTGTTGCCCTTGTGATCCAGGAGAGGACTATAGAGGCCGACACCCAGCTGGCCCGGTAGAACCGCGCAGATCCCCCCTGCGACGCCGCTCTTGGCCGGCAGCCCGACCCGCAACAACCACTCACCAGCGTGGTCGTACATACCGCAGGTACCCATGACCGCGAGAACGCTGCCCACGTCCGCCTCGGACACGACCCGCTGCTTCGTCAGTGGGTTGACGCCGCCGAGCGCGAGTGTCGCCGCCATGACGGCCAGGTCGGTACCGGTGACGAGAACGGCGCACTGCCGGAAGTAGATGGAACAGATCTCATCAACCGATCCCTGCAATGCTCCGGCGTTACGCATCAGGTAGGCGATGGCGCGGTTACGGTCACCGGTGGCCTGCTCGGACGCGAAGACCTGTTCGTCCACGTCGAGCTCGCGGCCGGCGAACGCCGACAACCCCTGACGAATTCGCTCGAAACGCTCGGCCGGATCCCGTCCGTCGATCAGACTCGCGGTGAGGATCGCTCCCGCGTTGACCATCGGGTTCAACGGCCGGCCGGTACCGGCTTCAAGCGTGATGGCGTTGAAGGCGTCGCCGGTAGGCTCGACCCCGACCCTGCGGATGACGTCGTCAAAACCACGATCATGCAGAGCGAGGGCATAGACGAACGGCTTGGAAACCGACTGGATCGTGAACGGCAGCATGCTGTCGCCCACACTGTAGCTGTGGCCGTCCATTGTTGTCATGGCGATCCCGAAGGCATTCGGGTCGGCGTGCGCAAGCTGTGGGATATAGGTGGCAACCGCTCCGTCGCGATTGTCGCGAAACCCACCGTGCAGTTCGCCGAGTAGTCGTTCGATCGGCCCGCCCGATGGCGTCCCCGCACCGACCGATGCGGGGACATGCTTAGAGTGCGGCGCAGGAGCCTCGTTCACTCTCCGCTCCCGTCTCCCTTCCAACCCACCTGGCACAAGATACTCTTCGCACTTTCGGGATGCGGCTGGTCGCTGAAACCACCGGCGTGCTACTACAGGCGGCAGGCCCGGATCGAGGAGACCATGATGCCCCGGGCGCCGATCTCCCACAGATCATCCATCACCCGGTTCACCTCGGCGTGGAGCACCATGGCGCGCACGGCCACCCAATCCTCACGCTGCAACGGTGAAATCGTCGGCGACTCGTAACCCGGGGTAATCTCGCACGCCTTTTCCAGTACTGAATTGGGAACGTCGTAGTCCATGATCGCATAACGCCGAGCGACCAGGACCCCCTGAATGCGACGCAGCAGGCGCTCGTGGGCGGGCACGAGCTCCAGCCCCTTCTTCACGATGACAACGGCCTCGGAACGCAACACCGGCTCACCCACCAGGGCTAGGCCGTGAGCACGCAACGTGCGCCCGGTCTCCACCACGTCCGCGACGACATCGGCCACTCCGAGCCGGACGGCCGTCTCCACCGCGCCGTCAAGTTTCACGATGCGGGCATCAATGCCGCGCTCGGCCAGGTCGGCCGCGACCAGGCCGGGGAACGACGTTGCTATGCGCGTCCCGGCCAGGCCCGCAATGCCGTCCAACGCGCCAAGCGGCGCGGCATAGCGAAAGGTGGAGAACCCGAACCCGAGCGGCAGCAGTTCGTCAGCGGCGACACCACTGTCGATAAGGAGGTCACGGCCGGTGATGCCGATGTCAAGGTGACCCGCCCCGACATAGACGGCGATGTCGCGAGGCCGGAGGAAGAAGAACTCGATATCGTTCTCGGTGTCGGCGATGACCAGTTCCGCCGATTCCCGATGCGCCCGGTAGCCGGCGTCGACGAGCAACTGACTGGATGCCGTGGCGAGTGCACCTTTGTTGGGCACCGCGAGTCGAAGCATCATAGCCCCCGTGTCACAGTTTGGCACCGGATACACACAGAACATCGACCGTCACAGCTTCGAGTATACGTCCTCGGGGGCGAGACCCGCGGAAATCATCACCAACTGACTCCAGTACAACAGCTGCGACAACTCCTCCGCGACCCGCTGCGGCCCCTCGTACTCGGCCGCCATCCAGGTTTCGGCGGCCTCTTCGAGGAGTTTCTTCCCGATATGGTGAATCCCTTTTTCGAGAGCGTCGACGCTACCGGATCCTGCGGTCCGTTCGCGCCATTTTTCGGCGAGCTCCAGATACAGTTCATCGTACGTTTTCATCGTTACCGAAATCCATCCTTCCCACCGGTCGCAAAAATGATCACCCTGGCCGCTGGGAGGATCTGTTCGCCGTCCGGAGGCTCCAGCACCCAGGAGACCCCGTCCGGCCGGCCGCAAAGACATCGGCATGAAGCACATCGGCACGGACCATGCGCATGGTAACGCACCGCCGCCGCGAGTGGACGGGACACCGCGGCAGACACCACCGGCGACGCAGCGGAGTGCGGCCGACGTACCGCCGAGCGCTCTCATGCGGTTTACTGAACGATTGTGTTCCGTCCCTCGCTCGTCGCCACCGACCTCGACGGAACGCTGATCCGATCGGATGGCTCGGTCTCCGCTCGCACCCGGGCCGCGCTGCGCCGGGTCGAGGCTGCCGGCGCGCTCGTGGTGTTCGTCACCGGCCGGCCCACGCGGGTGATGGCCGAGATCGTGGCCCAGACCGGCGCGTCCGGCCTGGCGATCTGCGCCAACGGCGCGCTCGTCTACGACCTGGACAACAATTCGACAGTCACGCATCGCGCTCTGGACACCACCACGGCCCTGTGGCTGACCGCTGAAATCCGGGCTCTCGTGCCCGATGCCGCCTTTGCGGTGGAAAGCGGTACCCGTTTCGGGCGGGAACCGACCTTCGTCACGATGTGGCCCGATCCACACGAATGCGTCGGTCACATCACCGAACTTCTGCTGGCGATGCCGGCGACAAAACTACTGGTCCGGCGGGAACTACGCGGGATCACCCTGGCCGACGCCTATGTCGCGATCGCGCGGATCGCCGGCTCGGCCGCAGTGGTCACCACATCGAGTCACGATCTCGTCGAAATCGCCGGAGCGGGTATCTCCAAGGGAGTCGCCCTGGCGGAGATCGCCGCGCAGTACGACATATCCGCGCAACACACGATCGCATTCGGTGACATGCCGAACGATCTGCCTATGTTCGCCTGGGCCGGGCACGCCGTCGCGGTCGCCAACGCACACCCGGAGGTCCTCGCGGCAGCTGACGAGATCACCGCCTCGAACGACGCCGACGGCGTGGCACACGTCATCGAGCGCCTCTTCCCCTGACCCGTCCGGAGCGCGCTGGAGCGCCCGCCGACCGCCCTTTGGAGCAGATCCTTTCTCCAGGGGTCAGGATGAGGTCATGGCCACATCTGCCACCACCTCGGCGGGGGGCGCCGGCGTCGGCCGCACCGGGCACGGCGGTCCGGCCGCGCCCGACACGCGGTCCCATGACATCGACCCCGAGTTCCTGACGCTGCCCCGCGCGGCGCTCGCGGACGCCGCACTGCAGACCGCCCGCGACTGTGGGGCGACCCATGCCGACATCCGCATCGAACGGACCCGCGACGCGTCGCTGTCGTTCCGCGACGGCGGCCTGGAGAGCCGCGGCGACGGCCTGTCGGTCGGTTTCGCCGTCCGGGTCGTTCACGACGGGACGTGGGGATTCGCCGCCGGCGTCGACCTCACAGTCGACGAGGCCGTCCGGGTGACCAGGCAGGCCGTCGAGCTCGCGCAGGTGGCACGGCCGCTCAACAGCGAACCGGTGGAGCTGGCCGATGAACCCGTCTACACCGACGCGGTGTGGGTGTCGGCCTACGCGGTCGACCCGTTCACGATCGAGACCGCCGAGAAGATCGAACGGGTCGGCGGGCTGTGCCGCACGCTGATGACCGCCAGGGATGTCGACCATGTCGACGGCACGCTCGGGCAGGTGATGGAGAACAAGTTCTACGCGGACCTGGCCGGGACGACCACCACCCAGCAGCGGGTCAGGGTGATCTGCCAGCTCGAGGCGACCCGGGTCGAGCGCGCCGCCGGCGGCTTCGAGACCATGCGTACGATCGCGCCCCCGGTCGGCCGCGGCTGGGAGTGGCTGGTGGCGGGTCCGGCCGCGGGCTGCTGGGACTGGGACGGCGAGATCGCGCTCATCCCATCTCTGCTGGCGGAGAAGGCACAGGCATCCTCGGTGGAGCCGGGCCGCTATGACCTGGTGATCGATCCGTCCAACCTGTGGTTGACCATCCACGAGTCGGTCGGCCATGCCACCGAACTCGACCGCGCGCTGGGTTACGAAGCCGCCTACGCGGGCACGTCGTTCGCAACCCTGGACAAGATCAGGTCACTGTGCTACGGCTCCCCCGCCATGCACGTCACCGGCGACCGCACCGCCCCGCACGGCCTGGCGACGATCGGCTACGACGACGAGGGCGTGCAAGCCGGGCAGTGGGACATCGTCCGCGCCGGAACTCTGGTCGGCTACCAGCTCGACCGCAGGATGGCCGCGCAGAACGCCGTCGCACTCGGCGTGCGGAGTTCCAACGGCTGCGCGTTCGCGGACTCCCCCGGACACGTGCCGATCCAGCGGATGGCCAACGTGTCACTCCAGCCTGCCCCAGGCGGGCCGGCCACCGAAGAACTGATCTCCCGGGTGGAACGCGGAATCTACGTCGTCGGTGACAAGAGCTGGTCGATCGACATGCAGCGGTACAACTTCCAGTTCACCGGCCAGCGGTTCTACGAGATTCGCGGCGGCCAGCTCGTCGGGCAGCTGCGCGACGTCGCATACCAGGCGACCACCACCGATTTCTGGGGGTCGCTGGAGGCCGTGGGCGGCGAGGCGACCTACGTCCTGGGCGGTGCGTTCAACTGCGGCAAGGGCCAGCCCGGCCAGGTTGCCCCGGTGAGCCACGGTTGTCCGTCCGTGCTGTTGCGGGGCGTGAACATTCTCAACACCCAGCGAGAGGCGGGCCGGTGAGCGCGATGCAGTCCCACGAAATCGTCGAGATGGCGCTGGCATCGTCACGGGCCGACGGCGCCGTGGTGATCGCTGGCGAGTCGAGCACAGTGAACCTGCGGTGGGCCAACAACACCCTGACCACCAACGGCGCGGCCCGGGACCGGTCCGTCACCGTGATCAGCGTGGTGGGCCGCGCGTTCGGGGTCCGCTCCGCGAGCAGTGTCTCCGACCGCGACGACCTGGCGAAGCTGTTGCGGCTGTCCGAGGCCGACGCCCGCGAGGCCGGAAACGCCGACGACTACGCCGAGCTGCTCGGTCCCGACGCCGACGGCTACACCGAGGTCACCATGGCGCACCCAGGCGGCGGGACAGCGGTAGCGGCCGCGCACGCAGTAGCGCAGACAACCTTCGCGGACCCCGCGCAACGCACCAGCACCAGCGTGTTCGCCGCATTCGCCCGCGATCTCGGCGACGCCTTCGAGGCGGCGCGGGCCGACGGGCGGCGCCTGTTCGGTTTCGCCCAGCATGAACTGACCACCACCTGGCTCGGCACCTCCGCGGGGCTCCGGCTACGGCACAGCCAGCCGACGGGCTCCGTGGAATGGAACGCCAAGAGCGCCACGCCCGGCGGCTCGGTGTGGCATGGCCAGTCCACGCACGACTTCACCGACGTGTCCGTGCCGGACACCGACGCGCTCCTGCGCCGGCGTCTGGCCTGGGCCACGCGCTCGGTGGAACTGCCGGCCGGCCGCTACGAGACGTTGCTGCCGCCGTCCGCCGTCGCGGACCTGCTCACCTACGCCTACTGGTCGGCCGCCGGCCGCGACGCCGCCGAGGGACGTACCGTCTTCAGCCGGGCCGGCGGGGGCACCAGAATCGGTGAGACGCTCGGCCCGCCCGGCCTGCACCTGTTCAGCGACCCGTTCGACCCGGAGCTTTCCGCGACCCCGTTCGTGATCGCGGCGTCCTCGTCGGCGACATCCAGCGTGTTCGACAACGGACTGCCGCTGCGACGCACCGACTGGATCATGGATGGCAAGCTGGCCGCGCTGGTCCAGACCCGTGCGTCGGCTCGTGGTGGCGCCCTGGAGGGCCAACGGGCGGGCGACGATCGTGCGATCGCGCGCCCGCAGGCCCCAAGCCCCGGAGCAGTTGCGGTGACCCCGTTCGTCGACAACCTGACCCTCGACGGCGGCGGGACCGCATCCCTGGAAGAGATGATCGCGAATACTTCTCGCGGGCTGCTGCTGACCTGCCTGTGGTACATCCGTGAAGTCGACCCGCAGATCCTCCTGCTCACCGGGCTCACCCGTGACGGCGTCTACCTGATCGAGGACGGCGAGGTCGTTGGTGCGGTGAACAACTTCCGTTTCAACGAGAGTCCGGTGGACCTGCTGGGACGGCTCACCGAGGTCGGGGCAACGGTCCGGACGCTTCCACGCGAGTGGGCGGACTGGTTCACGCTCGCGCGGATGCCGGCGGTGCGCGTCCCCGACTTCAACATGAGCTCGGTCAGTCCCGCCAGCTGACCCGGCCCGGCGCACAAACTACAGATAGGCGCCGCGACCGAACTGTTCACCGGACTGGGAACCGCTTGGCAGGGCCCGCCGCCGCATCTCCTCCAGCTGGGCCCGCGCGGCCATCTGCTGGGCGAACAGCGCCGTCTGGATGCCGTGGAAGAGCCCCTCGAGCCAGCCGACGAGCTGCGCCTGGGCGATCCGGAGCTCGGCGTCGCTCGGGGTCTGCGTCTCGTCGAACGGAAGGGTGAGACGGCCCAGCTCGCTCTGAAGCTCAGGGGCCAGCCCGTCGGAGAGCTCTCTGATCGAATTACGATGGATCTCCCGAAGGCGGAGCCGGCTCGCCTCGTCCAGCGGCGCCGCCCGTACCTCCTCCAACAACTGTTTGATCATTGCGCCGATCCGCATCACCTTGTCCGGCTGGGAGACCATCTCCATGAGCGTGTTCGACTGGTCGCCTTCGCCGTCGGTGACGTGGGACGCATCAATGCCGCTGCCGATGGCGCCGGGCACGATCCGCGGGCGAGCACCCGAGGTATCGGTATCCACAGCACCGTCCGGTCCGACGATCACGACCCGCGGGTCCGGTTGATCTGCCATGGGTCCATCCTGCCTGGTCGCGCCGAAAGGCATGCGGGCAGGATGGATGCGGTCCTGATCCGATCACCTTCGGCGACATTTTGCCTCACTTGAAGGACTCACTGTAATCAAGATTCACAGCAAGTAGGACCTTACCCACATGCCCGAGGTCCTCGACATGCCGATGCGCGTCGGCGACCCGCTCGATCGGGACCACCCGATCGACGACCGGCCGGATCGTGCCGGCCTCGACCGCCGGCCAGAACTGCTCACGAACAGCGGCCACGATCGCCGCCTTCTGCGCGTCCGGCCGGCCACGCAAAGACACCGCATGTACGCCGCCCCGCTTCGCCAACAGCGTCCCGAGGTTCAGTTCGCCCTTTCGTCCGCCCTGGAGTCCGATCACGACGATCCGCCCCTCGACGGCCAGCGCGTCAACGTTGCGCGCCAGATAGGAACCACCCATGTTGTCGAGAATGACGTCCGCTCCGCGACCGTCGGTGGCCTCCTTCACACGGGCGACGAAGTCGTCGTCCCGGTAGGAGATGGCAAGATCGGCTCCGAGTTCGCGGACCCGCGCCAGCTTCGCCGAGCTGCCCGCGGTGGTGACGATCGTCACCGACGGTCGAAGCGCCCGCACCGCCTGGATCGCGAACGTACCGATCCCCGATGCGCCGCCGTGCACGAGGAAGACCTCGCCGTCGCTCAGCCCGGCCAGCCCGAACACCGTCGAGTGGACGGTGGCGGCGACCTCGGGCAGCCCGGCGGCCTCGACCAGCGACACACCCGCCGGTGCCGCAAGCACCTGGGTAGCGGGCACGTTGACCCTGGTCGCGTACCCGCCGCCGGACAGCAGCGCACAGACCTCGTCGCCGACCTGCCACGCCGTCACACCGTCGCCGACCGCCGCGACCAGGCCGGAGCACTCCAGCCCGAGCACCGGCGAAGCGCCCGGCGGAGGCGAATAGAAACCCTGTCGTTGCAGCAGGTCTGCCCGGTTGACCGCGGAGGCGACCACATCAATGGCCACCTCACCCGGGCCCGGGAAAGGTAGATCGGCCACCTCGGCCCAGGACATGACCTCAGGACCACCCGACGACGTCACTGTCACCGCATGCACAGCGCCACGATATCCGCACGGCAGCCGTCAGCGTAACGGCAGGGCTGGCACCAGCCTATGCTGGAAACGCCAGACGTAGATCGCAGACACGTAGCAGCAGACGGTAGGGGTCCGACGGCCAGTCGGAGAAGATCCCCAGGTTCCGGCACCACTCGCGAGCCGAGGCATCCTCGACATTGATGATGAGGATCGGCGTGCGGGCCGGCCCCGCGGCGTACGCGACCTGCGCCAGGGCGTCGGCCACGAGCGCCCGGCCGACGCCGCGATGACGATCCGCGAGGTCGACCCCGACCCTGGAAATGATCAGTACCGGTGTCTCCCCTCCGTCACCCGCAAGGCTTCCGCTCGACAGCGCATAGTAACCGGCAACGTCGTCTCCGGACCCCCGCCGGATGACCCGGACCCGGTTACGCCCGCTCTGGGCGGCAATGAGGGCCTGCTCCCGCAACCAGGTCGTGGTCGGCAAGGATCCGCAGTCGAACCCCGAGCGGGAATGGTAGGTAGCCAACGTCTCAATGCCGCTGTACCCGTGCCCGTGCGCACCGGCCCCCGGCCCGGCCGTTGCAAGAAGGCTTTCAAGCCCCGCCGGCATGCGCGCGGGCTCGGCCACCAGCACCCTGACGTCAGCCTCCTGTTCGGCCGAGAGACAGAAGAGTCGACGGTCGGCCAGAAGGTCGGTCGCCGCTCTGGTGGCGTGAGCGATCACGAAGTCGGTGATCGGAATTCCCGCCGCGTCACTGGCCGCGGCCAACAGGCGCCACGCCTGCCCGTCTTCGCCGGTACCGACAGGATCGATGTTCACCATCGACATCCGTGAACCTCCAACATCCCATGACATTACTCAAAGAACTTATATACTATACCCACGGTAATGAACCGTGGGTCGCCGCACCCCTGTCACCGGGCACTCCAAGCACGTTCTCACGCGTTCATCGGTCGGGCTTCACGAATGACTCAGATCGCGGCGGGATCGTGACACCATGGATGCCACCTGGCTACGCGACAGCTCGGTTTCGACGCTTGCGCCCCCGGCCCGCACGCGACCACCGTTGCGCTCACCCCTCTCACCCCTCTCACCCTCACCACCGTCCGCGCTCCCGGTGGACACCCCGGTGGACACGCCGGTGGACACGCCCGTTGGGCGCGAGAAGCCGGCATCGTCTGCACGCCGCCGCCGCCGCCTGGCCCTGAGCCTGATGGCGCTGAGCCTGGCAACGGCGAGCGCTGGCGCCGCGGTGGGCGCCGCCGTCACGACCATCGCCGACCAGCCCCCGGCGGTCAGCGCCGCCGCAGCGACATCAGGATCAGCGGTCGAGGCCAGCGCACCGAACACTGTCGCCGCCGCCGCCATGAAAATCGAACCCAGTGTGGTCACGCTCGAGGTCGTCGGCCGCCAGGTATCGGCGGTCGGATCCGGGGTGGTGATCCGTGCCGACGGCTACATCCTCACGAACAACCACGTGATCGCGAGTGGCGGTACGATCAACGTCCGCATGCAGGACGGTACCCGGTACGCCGCAACGCTCATCGGGCAGAACACCACCGCCGACCTCGCCGTCATAAAGATCAACGCAACCGGACTGACGCCCACGACGTTCGCCGACTCCACGGACGTACGGGTAGGCGATCAGGTTGTTGCGGTGGGAAGTCCGCTCGGGTTGTCCGAGACCGTCACCGCCGGCGTGGTCTCGGCCCTCGGTCGTCAGGTCGACATCAGCGCAGGCACCGCCGGCACGGGCGGCGCCGTGAGATACCAGGCGATCCAGACCGATGCCGCGCTCAACCCGGGCAACTCAGGCGGCGCGCTGGTCAACTCGGCCGGTGAACTGATCGGCATCACCTCGTCCATCGCCACGACGAGCAGTGGGACGAGCGCCTCTCCTGGCCGGCAACAGTCCGAGTCCGGCAACATCGGCGTTGGCTTCGCCATCACCGCCAACCAGGCCCGCCAGGTCGCAGAGCAGATCATCGCCGCGGCCAGCCGCTGACGGGACGGGAGCCGAAGGCGTCATCCGGGGGAAGACAGGCCGGTTCGGGTTCGGGCTCGGCCGGGGCGGGCTCGGTATAGGGCGATGGTTCGCGCGGCGCGGGAGGGAGGTCCGGAGTATCCGGAAGCAGCGGACCCGGGTCGTCCGGAACGGGAACGTCCGGATCAAGCGGAGGCGGCGTGCTGGGTTGGTGCGGACGAACGGCCAGCCGGCGCCGACCACCTAGCGCGTCCGGCCATGCACGCACCCCGGCCCCGATCCTTGATCTGCATCCCCTGTTGCCAGGCACTCTGACGCGCGACGCAACCATAGGGGCGGGGATACCCGGACCAACGGAGACCGGAAACATCGTCGCAAAGATCCAGTACTGATCATAAGACCGCCCGCTGCGTACGCCGAACAGGCCCGTGACGTCGGCAGTTGCGTACAACATCCCGTAAGATCCGATCTTACCATCGGATGACCGAATTATGCCAACCAGGCAGAGACCTCACTCTGGCGGTCGGACATACTTCGACTACATTGCCTGCGGGACTGCACCTCGATGATCGGCTGATTCCTGCCAGATCGTTGGGAATGCGTCGGCCATCGGACGAGCTACGGGAGCACGCCGGTTGGAACGGGACGACTACACCGATGGCGGCACATCCGCCAGTCCACCAACGGCGACTCGACTGTCCGTGACGCCATCCTTGTCCGTGACGCCACCATTGTCCGTGACGCCACCACCGACGACCAGCACCGGCGGCACAGCGTATCCGGATGCCGAGGAGGCCGGCTCCCCGGACAGTCCGCGTCCAGAATCGGAGTTCCACGCCTTCTTCGAGCAGCATCATCGCCAGCTCGCACGGCTCGCCTACCTGCTGACAAGCGACCACGACGCCGCCGATGACATCACGGCCGACGCCTTCACCGCCGCCTGGCGGCACTGGGGCAGAGTGCGTCAGGTTGACAACCCGTTGGCGTACATGCGCCGTACGGTCGCGAACATGGCAACCAGCCGGCTGCGGCGGATCATGCGTGAGCGGCGTGGCCTGGGCATGCTCGGCACCATGGCCGAGACCCACCGCGCTGACACCGACGTGCCAGCCGTCGTCGACGTCCGGGCTGCGCTGATGTCACTTCCGACCCGCAAGCGGGAATGCGTGGTGCTCCGTTACGCCTTCGATCTGTCAGAGTACGAGACCGCTCGCACACTGGGCATATCCATCGGCACGGTCAAGAGCCAGACGTCCAAGGGCGCGGGCGAGCTTGAACGACTCCTGGAGACAAGCGTACGCGACACCGAGCGGTTGACGCCGTCCCCACCTGCAGCAGCACCTTCGGCACAATCAAGGAAGAAATCAGGCGCACGCAAGGAACTACCGCGCCCGCGGCGGGAGGCTGACCCACCGGCGCGACTGCGGGGAGGAGAGGCCACGTGACAGCCGCCCGCCGCAGACGCGATCGTGGTCCTGGCCGCCGCGCCGGCCCCGCTCAGGCGGACGCTGCATCATGGCTGCCGGCCGCGCTGGCCGACGAGGCGTTCACCCATGAGCCGGACAGCGCCAGGATCCGCAGGCGCATGGCCGGCACAGCTGGCACTGCCGGCACAGCTGGCGCAACGCTCTCGTCAGACGCTGGCAGCCGCGATCGCCACGGCGGCATGCGACGCGGCGGCATGCGACGCGGCGACGACTCCTGGCCACCAACCGGCCTACGGTCGAGGCCGGACCGCTGGGGGTGGGTGCCCCGCCAGCGTCCAGCAGTGATCGCCGTTGGCATGGCCACCGGCGTGCTGAGCCTTGCCGCGATCACCGTGATCGGCGTGCGGGCGATCACACTGCAGGACGAACGCCGGGCCATCACAGCTGTGGCGGCATCAGTTCCGCCAACCTCGGCCTCGCCCCACCCCCCAACCACGCCGCCGTCCCCCAAGCCTTCACTACCGGGCGGGCAGCAACAGACCGCCCCGCCATCAACACCATCCGCCACAACCACACCGACAGTCACAACCCCGCGGACCAGTATATCGGCATCAACCAGTGCAATATCACTGATTCAACTTACTCTAGTAACAATGCCAACACAACGGGTTGTTCTTCCCCTGCCGAATGTCATGGACTGGGTGCTCTACGGACCTGGCGCTGATGGCAACGTCCGCGAACGAGCGCGTGCCGCCTTCAACAACCCCGCCATCGGCCAGCTCGGCATCGTCGGGGCCACCCCGACAGCGGTGACCGGCATGACCGGCCGTTTCGACTGGAGCGGAGGCAGTCCGCAGGCGACCGGTAAGGACTACATCGATCGTCTAGCCGTACCGGCTTCCGGTGAAATCAGGCTGACCATCTCGCTGACGTCCGGCGTGGACGGCCATCTGGACCTCTATCTGGGCACCATCGGGGTACGCGGCATGATCCGAACCGACCTGGACGGACAAGCCGGTCCCGCCATGTCGCTGGCGCCACCCCAACCGGGCCGGTGGACCGACGCGATCGTGCGGATCAACTTCCGAGGAATCGCCGGCCCACACAGTATGACGGTCATGGTGTCAACGGCGGACGGGTCCGGGTCCGGGTCCGGCCAGCCTGCTCAGGGTTTCCAGCGCGGCGGCAGCGGCGGCACCTCGCCCCGGCAACCAGCGGCAGTCTCGGCCGGACAGATCTCGCTCGCCGCCGCGATACTGCTCGGCAGTTAGAACTCCTTAGAACGCCCGAACAGTAAGCTTTTGGTGACGTAAAGACATGCTCCGGGTGCGGCAACCATGCGGCCGGCTGGAACGACTGGACATATGAATGTACGGACGGGTCGCCTTCATCAAGATCCTTGTGATCGACGGGGCGCCGTCTCCCCTGTACCGGCCTGCTCGTTCCTCGCTAACCCCCCCCAGCCGGGGCGGGCAGGCCGCTCACAGGGCGCGGACCGGAGAGTAGCGTCACGACCGTGCGCCGAGTCCTCTTCTCACCGTCGTGGCTGGTACGCCACGCACTCGCGCTCTTTCTGATCGGCCTGTTCGCCAGACTCGGCTGGTGGCAGTGGGAGAAGGGGCAGTCTGCCCGCGGTACCCTGCAGAACCTTTTTTACGGAGTCGAATGGCCGATCTTTGCCGCGGCCGTGGTCTTCGGTTGGTGGCAGATGGTACGTGAGGAACGTCACCCGACGCGGGTGAACGAAGCCATGCCGAGGATCGCGCCCCCGCTGGGAGCGAACGACCCGGCTGCTGAGTATCTTGATAAGATCAACATCAGCACCATCGACACCATCGGCGAAAACAGCATCGACGACGAGGAGGGCGAGGCGGAGTTGGCCTCGTACAACCGCTATCTTGCCGCTCTGCACGAGCGGGACGCGCCATCGGGACCGAGGCCGCGGTGACCATGCCAGCCGATGACGCCACCTTGGATCCCGCCCGGCCTTCGCCTGCGCTGCCAGCGCCAGCCGCCGGGACCGGCCGCAACAGCGAACAGGCGATCCACGCGGCGCTGCTGCGGTTCCGGGTGGTCGCGTATGTGGTGGGCGTCGGTCTGATCACACTCGTGCTGATAGGCGTGCCACTGAAGTACCTGGCGGACACGCCGGCTGTGGCCGAAACCGTGGGCCCGCTGCACGGCTTCCTGTTCATGATCTACCTGGCCCTGACCGTGGATCTGGCGTCACGCTGCCGGTTTCGCCCCGTCCACACTCTTGCGATCATGATTGCGGGAACCGTGCCGTTCCTGTCGTTCGTAGCGGAGAGGAAGGTCAGCGCTCAGGTACTCGGTGCGCGGCGCCTCGGCCAGGTGAGTTGATCCTGCCTGCCTGCCCGGCCAGCCGGGTGGGCAACCGCTGACGCCGGACGCGGTCAGGAACAGGCGACGTTGGAAATACCGGCAGCCGCGCCCACGACCTGATTGTCGCAGCCGACCACGTTCCCGAGGTCCTTCTCGTGGATGTAAACCCCGAAGCCCGCGGCGTTCACCACGAGCGTGTTTTTTCGGATGATATTGTGACGACCCCAGCCTTCTTTCACCACATGCTCCTGGATGCCATCCTTGATGGCCCCGCCGGGCTTACCGGTGTTTTTCTCGACGATCCACCCGTTGCCCTTGAGATCAATCCAGGAGTCGCCCCCGGCATCGGTCATCCTGTCGCTGGACAACATGTTCTCCGAGATGACACCCCCGGCGGTGCCCTCTTTGATGTCGATGTTCTCAGCAGTCGTACCAGCGATGTTGTTGCCGATGATGAAGTTGCGATCGCTGGCGTCCGGGCTACAGTTCGAGATCTTGCACCAGTTACTTTCGGCGCTGCCGACGTAGATACCCTCGCCGAACTTCTCCGACCGGTGTCCGGTGTCACGGACGGTGTTTCCGGTCACCAGGTTGTCCGAACTGAAGTCACGTAGGTGGATGGCCTCGTCCCCGATGGCGCTGACGCTCAACCCGGCAATGACGCTGTGCTGGGTGGCATCCGCCATCACGCCTTTCTTGCCGTTGCGAACGCTGAAACCAACCAGCCGGATGAAAGCCGCATGGTCGAGGTGCAGGATGTAGTCGGTGTCATTCCCGCCGTCCAGCACCGCGTTACCCGAACCGCACAGCCAGATCGGCTGGGCTTCGCTGCCCGCCTTCGTGATGACGAACCCGCCGACATACGTCCCGTCAGCCATCCGGATGACAGAGCCCGGGCTCGCCAACGCCAGCGCGCTCGTGAGGTCGGCGCCGTCGTGAACAGTGGGAGCGCTCTGCGGGCATGTCACCTGCCGTGTCTGGCCGGTGGCCGCGAGACCGTCTGCCAGTGCCGTCGGCGCCTTCGGGGCGACCGGCTTCGCATCATCACCATGACAAGAGGCGGTCACCGCTGCGATGGCGACGGCCGCGGTGGCCGCCACGAGCAGTAGGGACCGCCTCTGACGCATGGTGACAGATGTCACTGAGGGTCCCTGCGCCCGTTACGGTCGCGGCCTCGGCCGTTGCTGTAGGACATCGTCGCCCGTGCCGGCCCGACCGCGTCGAGCTTGATCACCGACACGCCCTCGTCGCTGACGATGGTCGTGGTGTCTTCATCGAGACCGTTCGGGAACGCCTGAGAGTCGGATGCGTGACCGGTCCACTGCGGGAACCGGTCACCTGACGGGGAGGCCTCCGGCAGGAGCGGCGACCGGAGGTCGTCGCCGTAGCCGTTCCCATAGCCGTTCCCGTTCCCGTTCCCGTTCCCATGGCCGTTGCCGTTCCCATAGCCGTTGCCGTTCCCGTTCCCATAGCCGTTCCCGTTCCCATAGCCGTTGCCATGGACGTTCAACGGGTCGTCCTTGGGCTCTCGAAGCCGGTCGCGCTGGAACCTTACGTCCATGGTCGGGTTGTCGTCATGGCTGACATGAAGACCAGCCCGGTCGAGTACCCGGCTGTTGAACGTCTCGGTCGGGCCGTCCACCGGCGTCTGCCGCGCCGCCGGCACCAGCGGGGCACCCGGAACTGCGGGACCGGTACCGGGGGCGAACCAGGGCGCGTCGGCGGGCCGGGGCTTGCCGCCCGGCCGGTGCTCCGCCGCCGCGATGTCGGCCGCCGCCGCGGTGCGGTAGGTCGTCGAGCGAGGCACAGCCTGCCCCGGGACCACCGGCATCGGCTCGGAAGCAGCCGAAGCCTTCGACCGGACGGCCGCCTCGACCGGTCCCGGCGTGCCCTTCGCACGGCCAGCCTTGATGACGTCGGCTTTCGGTCCGGTGCCTGTGGTCATCCGCTGCACCAACAGGTCCGATTCGGGATAGGGATGCTCCGCTGCCCGCTTGCGCCAGCGCCGGCCGGTCCGCCATCCCAGGATCGGCAGCAGGGCCATGAATGCCCACACGAACAGCGCGGGGTGTCGCTCGAAGATCGAATACCAGGGCCGCTCGACCCGCGGAATCCAGTTCGACACATCGTTGGCGCTGAGAGCCGCGAGGGTGATTCCGGTGGCCTTGTTGATGTCCACCGCGCGCCAACCGCGACCGGACAGGGTGTTGTTACCTATCGTGGTCCCGTCAGCCTGACCCCGAATCGTGATCGCGAACTCCGTCGACCCCGCTATCGTGTTCCGACTGATGACGTTCGTCGGGGCGTCCTGGGTGATGATTCCCATACGCCCGTCGGACAGCTTGTTGGTAGTGATCGCCGTCCGCTTGGCATCCGGCCCCA
>NZ_CAUVXI010000011.1:54594-57073 GCF_963555845.1 Protofrankia sp. Cas8
CCTGTACCGCGGCGTCGATCACGCCGCTGACGGTGTTGTCGATGATCTGGGTGCCGTTCGCACCGCTCTTGACCACGATGCCCACCGAACTGCCCGAGACCGTGTTGCCGCGGACGGTCCCGTCCTCACCGCCGAGGACCCGAATGCCGTACCGGCCGTTGTCGGTGAGCGTGTTGGCCTCGATGACGGTGCCCTTGACCTGGTTGATCTGCACCCCGGTCGCGGTGGCGACGATGCCGATGCCACGACCGTCCAGGGTGATGCCGTCACCGCTGTTGCCCGAGATCGTGCTGCGCATCACCCGGGAGCCCGACGCGCGGTCGATGGTGATGCCGTCACCGTGGTTGGCGATGGCGGTGCTACCGGAGATAAGGGTGCTGATCGCGTCCCGGTGGACGGCGAGACCGGCACGGTCGTTGCCCTCCAGCCGGACGTTGACCATCTGAATGTTTTCGCTACCGGAGATGTAGGCACCCCACACGTTGTTGATGAACGTGGAGTTGGCCGCGCCGCCGGTACTGGGCTGACCCTTGCTACCCGTCCAGGCGAGCCCACCGGAACGGCCGTTCCAGAAGCCGAGGTTGGACACGCGCGCGTTGCGCACGACCAGCTCGCCACCCATCGTGCGGATGTAGGCACGCCCGTCAACCACGTTGAGGTCGGGTTTGAGTTCCTTGACATCCCAGGATGTGACATTCATCGGTTGCTGGGCGTTACCGCCGTTGATCTCGAGGGCGCCGCGCCAGCTCGTCAGCGCTGCGAACCCCGCGGGGCTGCTGGCCAGACGCAGCGACCCGTACTTCGAGTCGATGATGAGGCGTGCGTTCGGCCCGACCACGATGTTGATCTGCACCAGGAGCGCACCGTCGACCTCCTTGCGCATACCGCCGGCCGCGACAACCTCGTCGACCGTGTAGGGAGCCGGACGTCCCGGCAGCAGCAGGGTGGAGAGGGTGCCCTGGTTCTGCACGATGGCCGGCGCCTTGAGCACGCCGAACTTCGCAAACGTCGCCCGCAGTCGAATGTCTTCGGCGGCGACCAGGTTGGCCTCCCGCTTGGCGTCCGCGGAGGTGACCGGGGGCAACGGCGGCAGTGCCGCCGCCGTTGCCACGCCCACGATGCCTGGAACAGCCATGAAGCCTGGAACGACGACCAAGCACATACCGACGAGCGCGCCGCACACGCGCACGCGCGCCCGCCGCGGTGGCCGGCGGCGGGCGTCGGAGGCCGAACGCTGGGCACCGGAGAGTCCAGACATCGGGGTGATCATGAAACTCCGATCATTTTTGACTCATCCGAACGGACGCGTCCGACTGCCCCTCGCCGCCGATCAGGTCGGCGCGGCGGGTCAGCCAGCCCTGCTTGTTCATGGTGAAGAACGCCCATGTCTTGATCGGAAGTGCGACAACTACGATCATCAGAACGACCACCGGGAGGATGAAGATGTCCCGCGGATGCTCCCGCAGGTGGGAGAATCCACGCACGGCGCGTCCGCCCAGGAGCCATGCGACCGCGATCAGAGGGGCGTTCGCCTGCGGTCGCGCGATCCAGAACCCGAGGTAGGTCATGGCCACCCCCATGGTGACCGGGGTCAGCAGGATCTGGAGAACGCTGATCTGGCAGATCAACGGCTGCCGGAACAGCCAGCCCTTGTAGATCGCCGTGAGGTAACAACGGTAGGAGTTGCGGCTCCAGCGGACCCGCTGCTTGATGAACGGTTTCAACTTGTCCGGGAACATCGAGATCGCACGGGCCGAGTCCTGGTGCATGGTCTTGTAACCGGACGCCAGGGTGAGCCAGGTCAGCCGGCCGTCGTCCCCGGCGATGCAGCGCCGGCCCAGGAAGAACTCGTTCTCCAGGTTGTGGAGCACCGGAGCGATGGCTTCCCGGCGGTAGGCGGCCGTCCGGCCGGAGAGACAGGCGACCGCGCCGGCCCGACCCTGCGCCGGTACGTAGTCGAGGTAGCGGATGTCGACCAACCAGTTCGCCACCCGGCGCCAGACGCTGGTGCGCGCGTTGTAGACGCTCTGGCGGGTACCGACCCCGCCGACCTTGGGATCGACGAAGGGCATCTGGACCGCGGCGAGCAGGCCCGGCTCCCAGGCCGTGTCGGAGTCGCAGAGCACCACGATCTCCTTGGTGGCCGCGGCGATGCCGACGCCCAGCGCCGACCGCTTGCCCTCGTGCACGAAAGGCATCACCCGCATGACCGGATTTTGCCGAGCGTGCCTGGTCAGCCGCTTGATGAGTTCGACGTCCTCGACATCCGGGACGATGATGAGCTCATCAGGACCCTGGTCGAGCCAGGTCTTGAGACAGCGTTCGATGACGTCAGGGTCTTCCCGGAAGGAGGGAACGACGACGGACGTCGAGGCGCGGAAGTCATTCTCGATCGGCTTGTAGCGAGAGGACAATAGCCGTCGGAACAACCACACGGACCACGAGACCACTCCCGCGATCCCCAGGGGAACGACACCCC
>NZ_CAUVXI010000012.1:0-17886 GCF_963555845.1 Protofrankia sp. Cas8
GGCGCAACCCCTACCGCCGCACCCTCCACAACACACGGGACGGCCCCGGCACACGGGACGACCCCGACCAGAATCTATTCGGAGGCGTCCCGTGATGTCGGTCGACCAACACGCTGCCCGCTATCGCAGCTTCCTCGTCGCGGCGATCACACTCGGGCTGATCACCTGGCGGGTGGCTTTCAACCTCGGCGCGTACAACACGGTGTTCTACGAGGACGTCTACGCTGTCGTGGTCGCCAGCACCATCGCGTTCGGCGCCAGTTTCCTTGCGCCCCATGAATCCCCCCGTGGAGTCAGGATCCCGGCCGTGTCGGGACGGATTCTGCTCGCCGCACCGGCTATCTGGACGGTCCTCGCCCTGAGCGTGACCGGTTCGCTCACCGCGGCGGAGTCATCACCGATCCTTATGGCGCTGGGCGTCATCATCGGTGCAACATCCGTCCCGTGCGTCCTACTGCTGCTCGCACGCGTTGTCGTACCTTCGTTGGAAACACTCAGGGGTCGGCCGCTTGCCGTCCTGATAGTGATGACAGCCCTCGTCGCCGCGGCCGGATGGCTGACAGGCCGCCACAACGATCGGTTCATGACCTGCAACGACTTCAAGGTCGCCGGCCAGGACCAACCCAGGAACTGCACACCCTGAACGAAGACGCACTGGGGTCGGATCAGGTCCCATTACACCGGGCGAGTCGACCGATGAACTGGCAAGGCAGAATCTAACCTGTATACACGGACTATCCGGTGGTTGATGTTGGAGGCCGTGATGAGTTGGCAGGTTCAAGAAGCAAGACAACGCTTCAGCGAGGTGCTTCGCGCCGCGCAAAACGACGGTCCACAGACCATCACCCGGCATGGCGAGGAGATCGCGGTCGTCATCGACATCAATGAATATCGAAGGCTGACTGCGCCGAACAAGAACCTCATCGATCTCCTTCTCGGCCCGCCGTACTTTGATGGCGACGTCGTTTCCGTTATGGACGAGATCGAGGTCGCGCGCAAAAAGGACTTTCCCAGGGAGAGCGACGTTGGTACCGGCGGATGAACTATCTGCTGGACACCAGTGTTCTCGCCGAGACCAGAAAGCGCAGGCCAGACCCTGGCGTGCCGGAGTCGACGAACGCATCGTTGCGGTCACCGGCCAGGTAGCCCGGGAGTGAGGGAGCGGACGGGTGGTTCGGCCGTGGCAGGTTGGTGCACTTGACCGGGAGCCGGGGGATCTGTTCTGCTCATCAGGCCCAGCCGATGCACCAAGCCCCAGCCGATGGACACGCGAGGGACACGGAGGAAACCGGTTGGAGTTCCTCCTGACGCTGAGTACCCGGCCACACCGCCAGGCCGCCGGCGATGAAAAGTCGATCTCCAGCCACACGTCGCGGGGGATGCACATGCCCGGATGGGTCCGCGCCGCCGGCTTGCTGGCCGGCGCCGCACTCGATGTCGTTCTCGCCGACCCGGCGCGGATGCACCCGGTAGCCGCCTTCGGCACCGTTGCCGACCATGCCGAACGGTTGCTCTACCACGACAGCCGGGCCGCTGGTCTGGCCTACACCTCCGTACTCGCTGGCGGCACGGTCGTGCTCGGCGCTCTGGCGCGCACCGGCGTGGCCAGGGCCGGGCGTCGGTTTGGCTGTCAACGCGCGACATCGGCGGCATTGACCGCGGCGGCCACGTGGACGGTCCTCGGCGGGACGTCCCTGCGCCGCCACGGCCGCCGACTCGGCAGTGACCTCGCCCGCGGCGATGTGGCCGCGGCCCGAAGCCGTCTGCCGGCGCTGTGCGGGCGGGATCCGGCCGTCCTGGACACGGCCGGCCTCTCCCGCGCCGGGGTCGAATCTCTTGCCGAGAACACCTCGGACGCGGTCGTCGGACCGCTGATCTGGGGAGCCGTCGGTGGCGTTCCCGGCCTGCTCGGCTACCGGGCGATCAATACTCTGGACGCCATGGTCGGCTACCGCAGCAGCCGCCACGCCCGCTTCGGCTGGGCCTCAGCCCGCCTGGACGATTTCGCAAACCTCCTACCTTCCCGGGTCGCGGGGCTACTGGCATGTGCGTGTGCACCGGTCGTCGGCGGCTCGCCCGTTGACGCCTACTGGGTGATGCGCCGCGACGGCGCGAGCCATCCGAGTCCGAACGCCGGTCAGGTGGAGGCGGCCTTCGCCGGTGCGCTCGGGCTGCGCCTGGGCGGGACGTTGCGTTACCACCACGGAGTCGAACACCGGCCGGTGATGGGATACGGCCGCACCGCCCAGCCCGCCGACCTGGAGCGAGCCGCGGTCCTGTCCGCCGCGGTCAGCGCCAGCGCGCTCATCCTGTCAGCGGGTGTCGCCGCAGGAGCGTCGGTCACCAGGTCGGCGGCCCGGTCAGCCGTCCGGTCAGCGTGGACGTCAGGCCGGGCGCGTCGACGGAACAAAAGGTGACTGGAGGCGCACTGCTGGTTGCCGGGACGACATCGGACGCGGGCAAGAGCGTCGTCACCGCCGGTCTGTGCCGATGGCTGGCCCGGCAAGGCCTGCGGGTCGCGCCGTTCAAGGCCCAGAACATGGCGCTGAACTCCGTCGTGACGGCGGATGGCGCCGAGATCGGCCGTGCCCAGGCGATGCAGGCCGCCGCCGCCGGGGTCGAGCCGGAGGCGGCGATGAACCCGGTCCTACTCAAACCCGGCGACGACCGACACAGCCAGCTCATCGTTCTCGGCCGTCCGGTCGCCGAGGTGGACGCGTTGAGTTACCGTCCGCACAAGGCGCATCTGGCCGCGGTCGTCGCGGACTGCCTGGCCGACCTGCGCGCCCGGTTCGACGCAGTGATCTGTGAGGGGGCCGGCTCACCCGCGGAGATCAACCTGCGGGACACCGACATCGCGAACATGGGGCTGGCACGGGCCGCGAACCTGCCGGTGCTGGTCGTCGGCGACATCGACCGGGGCGGGGTGTTCGCCGCGCTGTTCGGCACCCTGGCCCTGCTCGACGCGGCCGACCAGGCACTGATCGCAGGATGGATCATCAACAAGTTCCGCGGCGACCCACGGCTGCTCGAACCCGGCCTGCGTCAGCTTGAGCGGCTCACCGGGCGTCCCGTGCACGGGGTGCTGCCGTGGCGGTCCGGGCTGTGGCTGGATGTCGAGGATTCCCTCGATCTCGCCTCGTACCCCGGCGAACTCCCGCCGGCCGAAGTGCCGACCGAAGTGCCGGCCGCGGAGGCGAGCAAGGGGGAGTTCCTGCGGGTGGCGGTGATCCGGTTGCCGCGGCTGTCCAACGTCACCGACATCGACCCGCTGCGGGCCGAACCCGGGGTGGTTGTGGCGTTCGCGACCCGACCCGCCGACCTCCTCGACGCCGACCTGGTCGTCATACCCGGGACGCGCGCGACCGTGGCGGACCTGGCCTGGCTGCGCGGATGCGGCCTGGACGCGACACTGCGGGCACGCGCGGCCGATGGCCGGCCGGTCCTCGGGATCTGCGGCGGATACCAGATGCTCGGCCGGCACATCCACGATCCGGTCGAGTCCGGTACCGGGACGGTGAACGGCCTCGGCCTGCTACCGGTGACCACCACGTTCGCCCGGGACAAACTGCTCGGCCGGCGCGCCGGCATGAGCGCCGAGGGACTCGCGGTCACCGGCTATGAGATCCGCCACGGCCGGCTGACCGTGGACGGCGACGGCGGTGAGCCGTTCGCCGCGGACGGCATCCGCGTCGGCGCGGTGGCCGGCACCAGCTGGCATGGGCTGTTGGAGAACGACGAGTTCCGCCGGGCGTTGCTCATCGACGTGGCGACCCGGGCCGGACGCTCGTTCACCCCGGCTGCCACCTGCTTCGCCGATGTCCGCCAGCGCCGGCTCGACGCGCTCGGCGATCTGATCGCCGACCACCTCGACACCGCCGCCGTCCGCGCGCTCCTGGACAGCGGCCCACCGTCCACCCTTCCCTTCGTACCACCGGGAGCGCCCTAAAAATGTCCGCCGGCGACGAACCCACGATCGTCGAACCCACGATCGTCCTGCTGTCCACGGCGGACACCGAGCTACTGGCCGCTCGTGCCAGCGGGATGCCGTGGCGGGTGGCCAACCCGGCCCGGCTCGCCGCCACCGACAGCGCCACCGAGGACATCGCCACGCTGCTCGACGGCGCAGCCGTGGTGGTCGTCCGGCTGCTCGGGGGGGTGCGGGCCTGGCCGGACGGGCTGGCCGCGACGCTCGCCGCGGGCCGCCCGACGGTGGTACTCGGCGGGGAAGCGGTGCCCGACGCCGAACTCATGGGACGTTCCACCGTACCGGCCGGTGTTGCCACGGCGACGCTGGGATACCTGGCTGAGGGCGGCACCGCGAACCTCGCCGAGCTGTACCGCTTCCTTGCCGACACCCTGCTGCTCACCGGGTTCGGTTTCGCGCCGCCCGCGGCGATGCCCGCCGCCGGGGTGCATGGCACGCGGATGCGCAGGCCCGACCGTCCAACGGTCGGGGTCGTGTTCTACCGGGCGCACGCCACGTCCGGCAACACTGCGTTCGTGGACACACTGTGCGACGCGTTGGAGGCCCGCGGGGCCAATGCCCACCCGGTGTTCGCCCCGTCCCTGCGCGGCCTGGATGCAAGCAACCTGGATGCAGCCGGCCGGGTTGACGGCGTCCTGGGTCTGCTCGCCGGGGTCGACGCGCTGGTGGTGACCGTGCTCGCCGCCGGTGGCACCCGACCGTCGGATGCGTCCGCAGGCGGGGATGACCAGGCGTGGGACGTCGGTGCACTCGCCACCCTGGACGTGCCCGTGGTGCAGGGGCTGTGCCTGACCTCGTCGCGTGCGCAATGGGCGGCGGGCGACGCGGGCGTGACACCGATGGACGCGGCCATGCAGGTCGCGATCCCCGAGTTCGACGGCCGGATCATCGCCGTGCCGTTCTCGTTCAAGGAATCCGGTGCGGACGGAGTGCCGGTGTACACGGCCGACCCCGAACGCGCGGCCCGGCTCGCCGGGATCGCCGCGCGCCTGGCCCGGCTGCGACACGTCCCGGCCAGCGAGAAGAAGATCGCGTTGGTGCTGTCGTCGTACCCGACGAAGCACGCCCGGGTCGGTAACGCCGTCGGCCTGGACACCCCGGCGTCCGCGATCCGGTTGCTGGACGCGCTGCGCGCGGCCGGTTACGACCTGGGAGACCCCGAACCTGTGGCGGCGGATGGTCAGAACGGACCCACAGCGCTCTCCGACGGGGACACCCTCATCCACACGTTGATCGCAGCCGGCGGGCACGACGTGGAATGGCTCAGCGAGGAGCAGCTCGCGGCCGCGCCGGCCCGGGTACCCGCCTCGGTCTACCGACGCTGGTTCGACGCCCTGCCGGCGAGCCTGCGGGATGCGATGGTCCGGCACTGGGGTGACCCACCCGGCACCCTGTATGTCGACGAGGGCCGCGAACCGGCGATCGTTCTCGCAGCGCTGCGCTTCGGCAACATCCTGCTCATGATCCAGCCACCGCGGGGCTTCGGGGAGAATCCGGTGGCGATCTACCACGACCCGGACCTGCCGCCGTCCCACCATTATCTGGCCGCCTACCGCTGGCTGGATTCCGAGTTCGGCGCGGACGCGGTCGTGCACCTGGGTAAACACGGGACGTTGGAGTGGCTGCCGGGCAAGGGGCTCGGGCTGTCCGCCGGCTGCGCCCCGGACGCCGTCCTCGGTGACCTGCCGCTGGTCTACCCGTTCCTGGTCAACGACCCGGGCGAGGGCACCCAGGCGAAACGCCGCGCACACGCGGTAATCGTCGACCATCTGGTGCCGCCGATGGCACGCGCCGACACCTACGGCGACATGGCCAAACTGGAGCAGCTCCTCGACGAGCACGCGACACTCGCCGCGCTCGACCCGGCCAAACTGCCGGCTGTGCGGGCGCAGATCTGGACGTTGATCCAGGCCGCGCAACTCCATCACGACCTGGGCTTGGACCAACGCCCGGGCGACGACGCCTTCGACGACTTCCTGCTGCACGTCGACGGCTACCTGTGCGAGGTCAAGGACACCCAGATCCGCGACGGCCTGCACATTCTCGGCCAGGCCCCGGCCGGTGCGGCGCGGGTGAACCTGGTGCTCGCGATCCTGCGGGCGTCGCAGGTGTGGGGCGGGACCGCCCGGGCGCTGCCGGGGCTGCGAGCCGCGCTCGGCCATGTCGAGGGCGGCAGGGCCGGGCGGGTCGAGGTGGACGAATTCGAGACGACAGCCCGCGCGCTCGTCACCGGGATGGACGCCGCCGGCTGGGATCCGGCCGCCGCGTCCGGGGTGTGCGCGGACGTCCTCGGGTCAGCGAACAGCACCGGGTCAGCGAACAACGCCGAGGTCGAGAAGGTGCTGGTGTTCGCCGCGTCCGAGGTGGTGCCGCGCCTGGACCGCACCCCGGACGAGATCACTGCCGTACTCCGGGCGCTCGGTGGCGGGTTCGTGCCGCCGGGGCCGTCGGGGTCACCCACCCGCGGGCTGGTCAACGTACTGCCGACCGGGCGGAACTTCTACTCGGTCGATCCGAAGGCGATCCCGTCCAGACTGGCCTGGGAGACCGGCCGCGCACTCGCCGACTCGCTGCTCGCCCGCCACCTCGCCGACACCGGGAGCTATCCGTCCTCGGTGGGACTGACCGTCTGGGGCACGTCCGCGATGCGTACGCAAGGTGACGACATTGCGGAAGTGCTGGCGCTGCTCGGCTGCCGGCCGACCTGGGACGACGCGTCCCGGCGGGTCACCGGCTTCGAGGTGGTACCGCTTGCCGAGCTCGGCCGGCCGCGGGTGGACGTGGTCGTGCGGATCTCCGGCTTCTTCCGGGATGCCTTCCCCCACATTGTCACGCTGCTCGACGACGCGGTGAGCACCGTCGCGGCCCTCGACGAGGAGGCGGATGCCGACAACGCACTCGCCGCCCACGTGCGAGCCGATCTGCGCGCCGCTCCCGGTGACCGGCGGCGGGCCACGACCCGTATCTTCGGGTCGAAGCCGGGGGCCTACGGCGCCGGTCTCCTGCCCCTGATCGACTCGCGCGAGTGGCGTTCGGACGCCGACCTTGCCGAGGTGTACGCGGTGTGGGGCGGCTACGCCTACGGCCGCGACCTCGACGGGCGGGAGGCCCGAGCCGACATGGAGCAGGCGTTCCGTCGCATCCAGGTGGCCGTGAAGAATCAGGACACCCGCGAGCACGACCTGGTCGACTCCGACGACTACTTTCAGTACCACGGCGGGATGGTCGCGGCGGTCCGCGCGCTCACGGGCGCGTCACCGGCGGCCTACGTGGGGGACAGCGCCATGCCGGACGCGGTGAAGACCCGCACGTTGCAGGAGGAGACCCACCGGGTGTTCCGGGCCCGGGTGGTGAATCCGCGCTGGATCGCGGCGATGCGCCGCCACGGTTACAAGGGCGCGTTCGAACTGGCGGCGACCGTCGACTACCTGTTCGGCTATGACGCGACCGCGGGTGTCGTGCAGGACTGGATGTACGAGTCGTTGGCCGCCTCCTATGTGTTCGACCCCGAAACCCGCGACTTCATGCAAACGTCCAATCCGTGGGCGCTGCGCGGCATCGCTGAACGCCTGCTGGAAGCCGCCGACCGCGGCCTGTGGGAAAAACCCGACGCCACCACCATCGACGGACTCCGCCAGACCTACCTGGAGCTCGAAGGTGACCTTGAAGGCGGCGTTGCGGGCGGCCTTGCAGGCGGCCTTGAAAGCCGCGAAGGATAACCCGTCGGACCGTCGCTATGACCGTAGGTGTGCCATGCTGAGGAACGCGACGGCAGTGGAGGAAGCCGGTGGGAATCCGGCGCGGTCCCGCCACTGTCACCGGGGAGCAACCCCTCACCGTACGTCACGGCCGCGAGAGCGGTTGGAAGGCCGAGGGGGCGCGCTGATCCGGAAGTCAGGATACTCCGGCCGTCCGCACCGTTACCGAGGGCGAGGAAACCCGAGGGAGGACCGCGGTATGCCAACGCACGCCCGCCGGCTCGTGATCGGCCGGCTCGTGATCGATACGGAGTCCGGCGCACACCGGCACAGGGCACGATGACGGCCTACCCGTTGTCCGCGGTGGTGGGCATGGACGATCTGCGGCTCGCGCTCGTCCTCAACGCGGTGTCCCCGGCGATCGGCGGGGTCCTCGTCCGCGGCGAGAAGGGCACGGCCAAGTCGACCGCGGTCCGAGGGCTCGCCGCGTTGCTCCCACCGGTGAACGTGGTAACCGGCTGCCGGTTCTCCTGTGACCCGGCCGCGGTCGACCCCGACTGCCCGGACGGCCCGCATCCACCGGAGGCGCGGCCGAGCACCCGGGCGGCGCGCCTGGTGGAGCTGCCGGTCGGCGCCTCCGAGGACAGGGTCACCGGAGCGATCGACCTCGACCGGGCGCTCGCCGAAGGCGTCACCTCGCTGCGGCCGGGGTTGCTCGCCGCCGCCCATCGCGGCCTGCTCTACGTCGACGAGGTCAACCTCCTGCACGACCATCTCGTCGACCTGCTGCTGGACGCGGCCGCCCTCGGTGTCGCCCACGTGGAACGTGACGGGGTGTCGGTGCGCCATGCAGCCCGCTTCCTGCTGGTCGGGACGATGAACCCCGAAGAAGGTGAGCTGCGCCCGCAGTTGCTGGACCGCTTCGGACTGACCGTCGAGGTCGCCGCCAGCCGACAGCCGCCGGTGCGGGCCGAGGTGGTGCGTCGCAGGCTGGCCTACGACGCCGACCCCGACGCCTTCGCCGTTCGCTGGGCGGTGCAGGAGACCGCCCTGGCCGCCCGGATCGCCACCGCCCGCGACCGGCTGCCCGCTGTCGAACTGCCCGACTCCGCACTGCGCCAGGTCACCGCGGTGTGTGCGGCGTTCGACGTGGACGGGATGCGCGCGGACGTGGTCGTGGCACGCACCGCGATCGCGCTGGCCGCCTGGGAGGGCCGGGAGACCGTCGACGCCGACGACGTCCGCCGGGCCGCCCGCCTGGCCCTGCCGCACCGCTGCCGCCGTGGCCCGTTCGACGCGCCCGGCCTGGACGAAGACGCCCTGACCAAGGCGTTGGACGAGCACGCGGAGGAGTCCCCCACCGGTCCGGACCCCGACCTTGACCCGGACATGGACCCGGACATGGACCCGGATCGCCCCCCGTCGCCCGGTGGCGGTGGTGGCGGTGGTGGACGCGGCGGGCCGACGTCCAGCGGGCCGACGTCCAGCGGGCCGGAAACGACAGCGGAGCGGACGGCCGAGTCGGATGTCGTCCCATCCCCGCGTTCCGCGGAACACGATGCCCCGGAACAGGATGCCGGGGAATACCGCGCCACGGCGGGGCAGGGGCAGGGGCGCCAGGAGCGACGTGCCGGCACGCCCGGCCCGTCGTTCCGCCCGCGCCGGCTGGAGATCCCAGACACCGGAACGCCGCTGGGCGCGCCCGGCCGCCGCTCACGCGCCCGCACCTCGCACGGCGCGGTCGTCACGAGCTCCCCGGACGCACCCGGCCTGCACCTGCTGGCGACCCTGCGGGCAGCCGCGCCCTGGCAGCACGCCCGCGGGCGGGTAGGCCCGGGGCTCGCACTACGTCCCGGCGACCGGCGCGGTGCGGTCCGGGCGGGACGTGAGGGCAACCTGGTCCTGTTCCTGGTGGACGCCAGCGGTTCGATGGCCGCCCGCGCCCGCATGCGTACGGTCACCACCGCCGTGCTGTCCCTCCTGCTCGACGCCTACCAGCGCCGCGACCGGGTCGGAATGATCACTTTCAGGGGTTCCGGCGCCGATCTCGTCCTCCCCCCGACATCGAGTGTGGAGGTGGGCGCGGCGCGGCTCGCGTCCCTGCCGACTGGCGGGCGGACCCCGCTGGCAGCCGGGCTTACCCGCGCCGGCGAGGTCCTCGCGGCCGAACGCCGCCGCGACCCGGACCGACGTCCGCTGCTGATCGTCGTCACCGACGGCCGTGCCACCGCCGGGCCGGACCCGCTCACCCCCGCGCGGGCGCTGGCTCGTCGCGGCCTGGCGAGCATCGTCGTCGACTGCGAGAGCGGGTATGTGCGCCTGGGCCTGGCCGACCGCCTCGCGACCGCGCTCGGCGGCACGACCATCCCGATCGACGCGCTGGCGGCCGCGACCAGCCGCGCGACCAGCCGGCGCAGGGCTGCCTAGCCATGCCACAGGGACAGCCATCCGTCGTGCCCGACGACGGCCTGACGACCCGGGCGCGCCGGGACAGGGCACTGCTGATCGTCCACACGGGTGAGGGCAAGGGGAAGTCGACCGCGGCGTTCGGGCTCGCGCTGCGCGGCTGGGCGCAGGGCTGGGACGTCGGGGTGTTCCAGTTCGTCAAGTCCGCGAAATGGCGGATCGGGGAGGAACGGGCACTGCGCACCCTGGCCGCCGGCGGCGAGGGCGGGGACATCACCTGGCACAAGATGGGCGAGGGATGGAGCTGGGTGCAGGCCCGGATCGACCCCGCCGCCGACCCCGCCGAGGCCGCCCGGGAGGGCTGGGCGCAGATCCGCCGGGACCTGGCCGCCCAGACCTACCGGCTCTACGTCCTCGACGAGCTGACCTACCCGCTGAAGTGGGGATGGATCGACACCGACGAGGTCATCGAGGTGCTGCGTACCCGTCCGGGACGCCAGCATGTCGTCGTCACCGGGCGCGCCGCCCCGCCCGCGCTGATCGACGCCGCCGACCTGGTCACCGAGATGACCAAGGTGAAGCATCCGATGGACGCCGGGCAGAAGGGCCAACGGGGGATCGAATGGTAGCCCCGCCTGTCCCGCTGCCACCGCGGCTGGTGATCGCCGCCCCGGCCAGCGGCGCCGGCAAGACCACGGTGGCGACCGGGCTGATGGCCGCGTTCACCGCCCGCGGCCTGCGGGTGTCCCCGCACAAGGTCGGGCCCGACTACATCGACCCGACCTATCACACCATCGCCAGCAGGCGCCCCGGCCGCAACCTCGACGCCGTGCTGTGCGGGGAGCATCGGATCGCACCGCTGTTCGCCCACGGCGCGCGCAACGCCGACATCGCCATCGTGGAAGGCGTGATGGGCCTGTTCGACGGGGTGTCGGTGCCCGAAGCCGGTCAGCCCGCCGACTTCGCCTCGGCCGCCCATGTGGCCCGGCTGACCGGCGCCCCGGTCGTGCTGGTGGTCGACGCGTCCGCGGTGGGCCGCTCGGTGGCCGCGACCGTGCACGGCTTCGCCACCTGGGACGAGCGGGTACGCCTGGGCGGAGTGGTGTTCAACCGGGTCGGTTCGCCCGGCCACGAACGGCTGTTGCGGGACGCGGTCGCGGGTCTCGGCATCGCCGTGCTGGGCGTGCTGCGCCGCGACGATCGGGCCGCGGTGCCGTCCCGGCATCTCGGGCTGGTGCCCGCGGCCGAACGCGCGTCCGCGGCGGCGCAGGCTGTCGCCGCGCTCGGCACGCTGGTCGCCGCATCATGCGATCTTGATGCCGTGCTCGCCCTCGCCCGGTCGGCACCAGCACTGAACGTGGCACCCTGGTCGCCATCCGACATAATTCATGACGTTGAGTCGGCGGTGCCGGCGGTGCCGGCGGTATCAGCGGTGGGCCGGCCGGTGCGGATCGCGGTCACGGGCGGGCCGGCGTTCACTTTCGGTTATGCCGAGCAGGGTGAGCTGCTGCTCGCCGCGGGAGCAGAGGTGGTCACCGTCGATCCGCTGCGTGACGAGAATCTTCCAACAGGCTGCGACGGATTGATCATCGGTGGGGGATTCCCGGAGGAACACGCACCCGAGCTCGCCGCGAATGCGGCCCTGCGCGCCGACGTGGCGGCACTGGCGGGAAGGGGCGCGCCGGTCAGCGCCGAGTGCGCGGGCCTGCTCTACCTCGCCCGATCCCTGGACGGACATCCGATGTGCGGGGTTCTCGACGTCGACACCGCTATGAGCCCTCGGCTCACTCTTGGTTACCGCCGAGCCGTGGCCGCCTGCGACAACCCGATCGCCGAAGCCGGCACCCCGGTGACCGCGCACGAGTTCCACCGCACATCGGTATTGACCACCCAGCACCGGACGGCACGCTCTGCCTGGCAGATCGGCGGCCGCCCAGCAGGCGACGAGCCCGACGAGCGGACCGAAGGCTTCGTGCACGGCGGGGTCCACGCATCCTACCTGCATCTGCACTGGGCGGGTGTACCCGGCGTGGCCGCACGGTTCGTCGCGGCGGCACGGCAGGCACGGCAGGTGAGAGGGCCGCAATGGACGGCATAGGCGGGATGGACAGGACAGGCGGGATGGACGCGCAGCCTGCTCCGGCGGGCGACCGCGTACGGACGGGCAGCCGTCTGATCGGGGTCGGTGTGGGTCCCGGCGATCCGGACCTGATCACGGTCAAGGCGGTCGGTGTCCTGGAGCGGGCCGATGTCGTGTTCGTCCCGGTGAGCGAGGGAACGCCGCCGCCGGGGCGGGCCGAGGCAACCGTGCGTGCACACGTCACCCATGACCGGATTCGCCGTCTGCCGTTCCGGATGACCGGCGACGCCGACTACGACACCCCGGCCGGGGTGGTCGCCCAGGCGCTGCGCGCGCAGTCGGGAAGCCGTCCGGGAGGGAGCCCGGGGGACAGCCGGGGGGGAGTCGTCGCGTTCGCCACGATCGGCGACCCCAACGTCTACTCGACCTTCACCACGCTGGCCGCCCGGGTGCGGGCACTGCTACCCGACGTCGTCGTCGAGACCGTTCCCGGCATCATGGCGCTGCAGGATCTCGCCGCCCGGTCCGGCACGGTGCTGGCGGTGGGCACCGAGACGGTGGCGCTGCTGCCGCTGACCGCCGGGGTGGACGCCTACCGGCGGGCCGTGGCCGACCACGACACGGTCATCGCCTACAAGGGCGGCCGGGCGCTGCCGCAGGTCCTCGACATCCTCGCCGAAGCCGACCGGCTCGGCGGCACAGGTGACGCGACCGGCACAGGTGACGCGACCGGCACGGGCGGCACGGGCGGCACAGCCGTCTACGGCGCTTCGCTGGGCCTGGCGGACTGCGACGTCCGCCAGGCGGGCGAGCTGCCCCGCGACCAGCCCGGCCCCTACCTGTCCACGGTGATCTCAACCCGGAGGCGACAGTGGCCGACCTGACCGAAACAGCGGCCGGGGCCACACCAGCGCCACGCGGCCGGGTGACGTTCGTCGGGGCCGGCCCCGGCGCCGCGGACCTGCTCACCCTGCGCGGCGCACGGATGATCAGCGAGGCGGATGTGGTCATCTGGGCGTCCTCACTGGTGCACCCGGACGTGCTCGCCCACGCCCGCGACGACGCCGAGATCATCGACTCGGCCGGACTACCGCTCGAAGGCGTCCGGGACGTCTACCTGCGGGCAGCGCGTGACGGGCTTGCCGTGGCCCGGATCCACTCCGGCGACCCGGCGCTGTGGGGAGCGGTGCAGGAGCAGCTGGAGGTCTGCGCCGCACTCGGGCTCGCCACCGCGATCGTGCCCGGGGTCAGCAGCTTCACCGCCGCCGCCGCGTCCATCCAACGCGAACTGACCATTCCCGAGGTGGCACAGTCGGTGATCCTGACCCGGCTCGGCGGCGGCAAGACCCCGATGCCCGCGGGCGAGGAGATCGCCGGTTTCGCGCGGCACGGCACGACGATGGCGCTGTTCCTGTCGGCGGCCCGATCCGGTCAGCTCCAGGACGAGCTCACCGACGGTGGTTATCCGCCGGACACGCCCTGTGTGATCGCCTACCGGGTGAGTTGGCCGGATGAACTGATCGTGCGGTGCGCACTTGCGGACCTCGCAGCCACCATCCGTGCGCACAAACTGTGGAAGCACACCCTGGTGCTGGTCGGCCCGGCGCTGGCGGCGGGTGGCACCCGCTCGCACCTCTACCACCCCGGCCATTTTCACGGGTTCCGCAAGGCCGAACGGACCGCCCGGGTGGCGCTACGGGCCCATGACCGGGCCCACGACCGGGCCCACGACCGTCCGCGGGAAGCCGGAGAGCAACCGGCGTGAACCCCCATGAACCGGCTCCCCAGCTGGTCCCGCTGCGTGAGCCTGATCTGCCGCGCACCGCCAAGGTCCGGCCGGACGCGCTGCGCACCGGATGGACCACCGGGACGTGTTCGGCCGCCGCGGCGAAAGCCGCGAGCGCGGCCCTGGTCTCCGGGATCGTGCAGCGGGCGGTCACCGTGAGCCTGCCAGCCGGCGGGCTGATCTCCTTCCCTGTCGAGCGGTGCGTGGTCGATGCCGGACGAACCGCCGAGGCCGTCGTGATCAAGGATGCCGGGGACGACCCGGACGTCACCCACGGCGCACACCTGACCGCGACGGTGACCTGGCGGACGCGGACCGGAATCGAGATCGACGGTGGAACCGGCATCGGCGTCGTCACGAAACCCGGTCTCGGCCTGCCCGTCGGCGAAGCGGCGATCAATCCGGTGCCCCGATCGATGATCACACGGTCGGTCGCGGAGGTCGTCGACCTGGACACCCGCGGGTTACGGGTGGTGATCAGCGTGCCGGATGGGGAGCGGATGGCGCGGCGGACCACCAACGCCCGGCTGGGCATCATCGGCGGGATCTCGATCCTCGGCACCACCGGCATCGTGCGGCCCTTCTCCACCGCGTCATGGCGGGCCTCGGTGGAACAGGCCGTGGCGGTCGCCGCCGCCCAGCAGCAGTGCACGGTCGTGCTCGCCACCGGCGGGCGCACCGAGAAGGCGGCCATCGGGCTGCTACCGGCGCTGCCCGAGGTGTGCTTCGTCGAGGTCGGCGACTTCACCGGAGCGGCCCTGCGCCGCGCGGTCGAGGTGGGCATGACCGACGTGGTCTTCGTCGGCATGGCCGGCAAGCTCACCAAGCTGGCCGCGGGCATCCTGATGACGCACTACACCCGGTCGAAGGTCTCCCCGGACCTGCTCGCCGGGATCACCGCGGACGCCGGTGGCGACGCGGCGCTGGTGGCCGCGGTCGCCGTTGCCAACACCGCGCGCCACGCCCATGAGCTGTGGGAGACCGCCGGCCTGCTGCGGGCAGCCGGCGACCTGCTCTGTGCCCGGGTCGCGGGCGTTCTCGTCCGGTTCACCGAGGGACGTCTGCGGGCCCGGGTCGCCATGGTCGACTTCACCGGGATGTCCTGCGTCGCCGCGACGGAACAGACATGGGTCGGGCCATGCAGGTCGACACCATGAATCGGGTGACGGTGAACCGCGTGACGGTGAATCGGGTGACGGTGAATCGGGTGACGGTGATCGGCTGGGACGGGCGTCCGCTCACCGCCGCCGCGGTCCACGCGTTGAGCACCGCCTCGGTGGTGGTCGGCGGGCGTCGCCATCTCGATGCGGTCGCGCCACTTCTGGCCACAGGAGTGGCGACGATCACCCTTGGTAACGTCGCGGCGGGCCTGTCTGAACTGAACGCCCACCTGGCCGCCGACGGTGGCCCGGCGGTGGTCCTGGCCAGCGGTGACCCGGGGTTCTTCGGCATCGTCCGGGCGCTGCGCCGGCTCCGTCTCGACATCGAGGTGCTGCCCGCGACGTCCTCGGTCACCCTCGCCTTCGCGCGTGCCGGGCTGCCGTGGGACGACGCCCTGGTACTCAGCGCGCACGGTCGCCGTCTGGACCGGGCCGTCAACGCCTGCCGCGCCCATCCATGCGTGGCCGTGCTGACCGGACCGGGCGGCGACCCGGCCATGCTCGGCGCCGCGCTGACGGCGCTGCCGCGCCGGATGTTCGTCGCCGAGGATCTCGGGATGCCCACCGAACGGACCACCTGGTGCACGCCACCGCAAGCCGCGGCACGTCGCGACTGGCGAGATCCGAACGTGGTCATCGTGGTGGACACCAGCGTCCATGACACCAACGTCCATGGCACCGACCGGGTCACGCCGGACCGACCCACGACCGAAGATCACGACTCGGCTGGATGGATCTTTCCGCGCCGGGCGTCACCACCGGGCTGGGCGTTGCCCGAGGCCGCGTTCACCCATCGCGACTCGATGATCAGCAAGGCCGAGGTGCGGGCGGTGGCACTGGCCCACCTCGGCCCCGGACCCGGCGATCTCATCTGGGACGTCGGTGCCGGCAGCGGATCGGTTGCGGTGGAATGCGCCCGTCTCGGCGCGGGGGCCATAGCCGTCGACCACGATACGGATGCCTGTGAACGCACCCGGGCGAACGCGCACGCGCACCGGGTGTCCGTCGAGGTCATACAAGGCGCCGCCCCGGACGCGCTCACCGAGCTGCCCACACCCGACGCGGTGTTCGTCGGCGGTGGCGGACCGGAGGTGGTCGCGGCCTGCGCCCGGCGGGCCCGGCGGATCGTGGTCGTCGCCCTGGCCGCCCTCGACCGGGTTCGACCCAGCTGGGATGCGCTGGCCTGCGCCGGTCTCGACGTCGCCGGCACTCAGCTCGCCGCAGCCCGACTACGACCGTTACCCGACGGTGCGCTACGGCTCGCGGCGACCAACCCGGTCGTCCTGTTGTGGGGAGCACACACTGGGAATCAGCATGATCCACGCTAGCCGGGATGATGATCGTGAAGGTGTCGGTCGCCACGGTGTCGGTCTGGTCGCGGTGACCGCGGCCGGACGCGCCGCCGCTGCGGAGCTCGCCCGGGTCTGGCCCGACGCCCGGGTGTACAACGGCACGGCCCGCGAGGCGCTCGCCGCCGCGGTCACCGAGTGCGCCGGCGTCGTGTGCTTTCTCGCCACCGGCGCGACGGTGCGGCTGCTCGCCGCGGCTGATCTACTCACCGGCAAGGCCAGCGACCCGGGTGTGGTCTGCGTGGACGAGGCCCGGCGGTGGGCGGTCGCCCTGGTCGGCGGGCACAGCGGTGGTGCCAACGCGCTCGCCGAACGTGTCGCCGCCGCGCTGGGCGCGACCGCCGTTGTGACCACCGCCAGCGACGCATCGGGCGCAGCGGCACTCGACTCGTTCGGCGCCGATGTGGGGCTACGGGTCGAGCCGGGCTCACGCCTGGCGACGGTGGGCGCGGCGGTGCTCTCCGGTGAGCCCGTGACGATGTACGCCGACGCCACCTGGCCGCTGCCACCGCTACCGGCGACGGTTCGCCAACTCGGCACACCGCTGTGGACCCGACGCGACGATCAGCCCGACAGCGCACCATCCATCATCATCACCGATCGCGTGATCACAGACCCTGCGATCACCGGTCGGACGGTTGTTTATCGGCCGCCGAGCCTGATCGTCGGAGTCGGCGCGAGCCGCGGCGCGCCCGAACAGGAGATCCTCGACCTCGTCGATCGCGCACTGGCCGATGCGGGCCTGTCGCCGCTGGCCGTGCGCCACCTCGCCACGGTTGAGGCCAAACGGGACGAGGCCGGCCTCATCGCGGCAGCCCGCACCCGGGGCTGGCCGCTGGTGTTCCACCCGGCCGCGCTACTCGCGACCGTCGACGTGCCGCATCCCTCCGAGGTGGTCCGGGCCGCCGTCGGCACGCCGAGTGTCGCCGAGGCGGCGAGCCTGCTGGGCGCCGACGGCGCTGCGACTGACAGTGCCGAGCTGGTCGTGTCCAAGCGGGCGAGCGCGCATGCGACCGTGGCGGTGGCCCGCCATCGTCCCCGCGGCCGGCTGGCGATCGTCGGCCTCGGCCCGGGGGACCGGGACCTGCTCACCCCGTATGCTGCGCGCGAACTCGCCCGAGCCAGCGTGATCGTCGGCCTGGACCAGTACGTCGACTCCGTCGCCGACCTGATCCGACCAGGCACGCGGGTGCTGGCCAGCGGTCTGGGCTCGGAGGAGGCACGGGCCGCCGTGGCGGTCGAGGCGGCCCGCGCCGGCCATGCGGTCGCTCTGATCGGCAGCGGGGATGCCGGGGTGTATGCGATGGGCAGCCCCACCCTGGAGCGGGCCGACAGCTCCTTCGACGTGGTGGGGGTACCCGGGGTGACGGCGGCGCTGTCCGCCGCGGCGCTGCTCGGTGCGCCGCTCGGCCACGACCA
>NZ_CAUVXI010000012.1:18346-52006 GCF_963555845.1 Protofrankia sp. Cas8
TCAGCCTGTCGGATCTGCACACACCGTGGGATGTGATCGAACGGCGGGTCACCGCGGCAGCCGAAGCCGATCTCGTCGTCGCCTTCTACAATCCGCGGAGCCGGACCCGGACCTGGCAGCTGCCGCGCGCACTGGAGCTGCTGGCCGCCCACCGGCCGCCCTCGACTCCGGTCGGGATCGTCACCGAGGCCTTCCGCCCCGGTCAGCAGATCAGCCTCACCACCATCGCGGACCTGGCCGACGCCACGACCAGCAGTGCCACGGCCAACGGTCTGGATCGTGTCGGCATGACCACGACGGTCGTGGTTGGCAGCACCCAGACCCGTGTCGTCGCGGGTCGCATCGTCACGCCGAGGGGCTACCGATGGAGCTGATCTACCGGATTGATGCGCAGGGATGCGCGGGATGTGGTGCCTGCCTGGTCACCTGTCCCGAACACGCGGTGCGCCCTGGGCCGACGCGTCCCGGCGGTGGCCGGGCACCGGTCATCCTCACCGACCGCTGTACCGGCTGCGGAGAGTGCGCGGAGATCTGCCCGGTCGACGCGATCGACGCCGTGATCCTTTCGGGGGCGCTGATCTACGCGGAGTCACCGGCGGTCGGACGATGAACCGGGTGGCGCATCCGATCGAACAGCGGTCATACGACATCGCGCGGACGCGCCTCGCCGCAACCGGCCTGGACACCGCGGCGTTGGCGCCCTGGACCCGCGCGGTCGTCGAACGGGTCGTCCATGCCAGCGCCGACATCACCTACGCCACCGACCTGGTCTGCGACGAGGCTGCTCTGTGTGGCGCCGTCGACGCGTTGGCCGCTGGTGCACCGATCGTCGTCGACGTACGCATGACGGCCGCGGGGATCACCACCGGTAACGTTGTGTGCCGCCTCGGTGACGTGAATGCCGGCGACGCCGCCCGCGCCGGGCTCACGCGGTCCGCCGCGGCCGTCGGACTCGCCCTCGACGAGGTGGGGCCGGGCGCCGTGTGGGTGATCGGATGCGCGCCGACCGCCCTGGAACGGCTGCTGAGGGTGGCCGACGTTGCCCGGCCCGCGCTGGTGATCGGCCTGCCCGTCGGTTTCGTCGGAGCGGTCGAGGCCAAGGACGCGCTGCGCGCAGCCGGTCTGCCAGCCATCTCCAACCGGTCGGAGAAGGGCGGGGCGGCAGTCGCCGCCGCGGCGCTGAACGCACTGTTGTATGACACGCTGTTGTATAAGGAGTTGCGGTCGTGACGGATGGGGACTCGCGACCGGGCCGACCGGAACCGGCGCTGCTGATCGTCGGGCACGGGACGCGCAGCGCTGGCGGGGTGTCGCAGTTTCAGACCTTCGTCGACCTGGTCCGCACCCGGGCCGGTGGAACGCCGGTGGACGGCGGCTTCATCGAGCTGTCACGCCCGCCGGTGGCCGATGTAGTCGCCCGGTTCGTCGCCGCCGGGCAGCACCGGCTCGCGGTGGTGCCGCTGACATTGGTGGCCGCCGGGCACGCCAAGGGTGACATCCCGGCTGCGCTCGCCCGCGAACGCGCCCGCCATCCCAGCTTTGACTACACCTACGGACGGCCGTTGGGCCCGCATCCGACGCTGCTGGCGGCGCTCGACGAGCGGATCGCGACAGTCTGCTCCCGCGCTGACCGCGCGCAGACAACCGTGCTGCTGGTCAGCCGCGGATCCACCGATCCCGATGCCAACGCCGAGGTCGCCAAGGTCGCCCGGCTGCTGTGGGAGGGACGTGGCTTCGCCGGCGTGGAACCTGCGTTCATCAGCCTGGCCGAACCGGGGGTTCCGGCCGGCCTCGACCGCTGCGCCCGCCTCGGCGCGTCCCAGATCGTGGTAGCGCCGTACTTCCTGTTCACCGGCGTGCTCCCGGACCGTGTGATCGCCCAGGCTCGCGGCTGGGCTGCGCAGAATCCCACCGTCGACCTGCGCTGCGCGGGCCTGCTCGGTGATCACGACGGCCTGGTCGACCTGGTGCTCGAACGCTTTCACGAGGCGCTCGACGGCGACATCCGGATGAACTGCGACACCTGCCTGTACCGGGTGGCGCTGCCCGGTTTCGAACATCGGGTCGGCGCGCCGCAGACCCCGCACGACCACCCCGACGACCCGACACACCCGTCCGGTCACCATCAGCACCATGGTCACGGCCATCACCCGCACCCGGCGCCCATCACCTGAGAACGAGCTGGGACGGGCTGACGGTCAGCGGGAACGGGTCGGTAATGGTCAGGATCGCCTCGCCGTACTCGGTCGCGACTTCGGCGTATTCGCCGTCGCGGAGCCTCAGCGTGGTGATCGAGGGCTTGTCGGCGTCGACGATCCAGTAGTGGCTGACACCGAGACGGGCGTAGACGTCGCGTTTGAGCAGCCGGTCGATGCCCACGCTGCTGGGGGAGAGCACCTCGACGACCAGCAGCGGCACAGCCAGGTACCGTTCCCCGCGGACCAGATCCGCCCGGGCGACCACACACACATCCGGCTGAACACTCGTCCGTTGCCCCCTGCGCACATCCGGAGTGGGTGCGAAAACCACCCGATCGTCGGGACAGGCATTCCGAAGCGCAACCGCAAGTTCCAGGCACGCACGCTGGTGTTCCCAACGGGGAGCGGGGCTCACCAGCAACACCCCGTCGACCAGCTCGTACCGCCGCCCGTCATCGGGCAACTCCGCCAGATCATCGACAGTGAACCCGTCCGCACGGATCGGAAGATCCTCGTACGCGACCGCCATAACCGCCATGATGGGCTCCTCTCAGCCATGACGCCAGACTGACCCGCCCACACGCTGCGCACCAGAACGGACCACCGCCTGTGGACAACCTTCTCGTATCCACAGACGTCCGGTGGAGTGGATCTCGGCGCTTTAACAGACAAGCGTGGTCTACGACCCGTCTCCGAGAACGCATCCCACGCTGCCTACAGGAACTGCTGTGCCTGCAGGAACTGCTGTCATGTTCAGCTAGCATATTGCGCATGACACGCACGATCACACTCCGGTTGTCGGACGAGGCGTACAAGGCGGTCAAGCGTTACGCCGAGGCCGAGCACACCTCGATGAACACCTGGGTCGAGGGCGTCCTGGACGCCGAGGACATGCGTCGGCGCTGCGCTGCGCACGGGGCCTGGATGGAGGCCAACCCGGCGGTGGCCGGCGCAGCTCTCACCTTCGGTGAGGCCAACCAGCGGGCTCTCGCCGCGGCGGGGCTGCCCAATCTCGCCGACGACACCGTCGGGTGAGGCCACCGCGGCGCGGTGAAATCTGGACCGTGGGCACCGGTTCGGTACCGCAGACGGTGCTGGTCATCAGCTCCACGGTCTACAACGAGATCGCCGGCGAGCCGACCGTGCTCGTCGCCCTGGTCGTGGAGCATGCCACCGACGAGGGGTTCTGTATCGACCTCGGCGAAGGGCGGTGGGCTGTGATGGGCCTGGTCACGTTCGTGGCCAAGGCGAACCTGGCCGCGTGCCTGCGACGGGTCGACGTCCAGACCCTGACCGACGTCAACACCATGCTTTTCAAAATCTTGGCGACTCCCGACCGCTGACCCACGGGCAACGGTCCTCAAGGAATACGCAGTATCGGCAAAGATACGGCTGGCCGTCCTCGTCGAATCTCACATTCGGTTGTCAGGGCAGGACGAGCTGGGACGGGCTGACGGTCAGCGGGAACGGGTCAGTAACGATCATGGTCGCCTCGCCGTGCACGGTCACGGTCTCGACATAGTCGCTGTCGGCGAGGCTCAGTGTGGTGATCGAGGGCTTGTCCGGGTCGACGATCCAGTAGTGGCCGACACCGAGACGGGCGTAGACGTCGCGTTTGAGCAGCCGGTCGATGCCCACGCTGCTGGGGGAGAGCACCTCGACGACCAGCAGCGGCACAGCCAGGTACCGTTCCCCGCGGACCAGATCCGCCCGGGCGACCACACACACATCCGGCTGAACACTCGTCCGTTGCCCCCTGCGCACATCCGGGCTCGAGCCGAACACGTAAAGCTCGGGCGGACACGCTGCACGCAGCAACGCGGTCAGCTCATCGCATCCGACCTGGTGTTCCCAACGGGGAGCGGGGCTCACCAGCAACACCCCGTCGACCAGCTCGTACCGCCGCCCGTCATCGGGCAACTCCGCCAGATCATCGACAGTGAACCCGTCCGCACGGATCGGAAGATCCTCGTACGCGACCGCCATAACCGCCATGATGGGCTCCTCTCAGCCATGACGCCAGACTGATCCTCCCACACGCTGCGCACCAGACTTGACCACGCACTGTGGAAAAACCGACGTTATCCACATCCGCTGCGCTCTACCCGCCGGCCGGCTCGGTGGCGCCGAGGGTCGGCGCACAATTGCGTCCGACAGCAAAGAATCGAGCACCAGAGAATCGATACCAAGAAGATCGAATAGATCGCGAGCGGAATTCACGGGAACGAAACCGACTTCGGTGCCGACAGTCGTTTCCGTTAACGACCGACTGGGCACCCGTTCGAAAAGCGATACGTCAGCGAGAGGACGAGCGATATGGTGGAAAGGAGAATGAGGGAAGGGAAGGTCGGCGGTGGGTGACCCCGGAACAAGTCATGCTCATGGGGCAGATGGTCATGGGGTGGCTGGCCACGAGAAGGACGGCCACGCGACGGATGGCCATGCAGGTCATACGCACGGCGTGACAGTGGACGCCGACCGACGCTGGTTGACGATCGCTCTTGGTCTCATCGGCGTCTACCTCGTCGGCGAGGTTGTCGTCGGCCTGCTCGCGCACTCGCTGGCACTGCTGTCGGATGCAGCCCATATGCTCACCGACGCGGCGTCGATCGTGCTGGCGCTGGCGGCGCTGCGGATAGCGGCCCGGCCCGCCGGCGGCCCCTACACGTTCGGCCTGCGTCGGGTGGAGATTCTCTCCGCTCAAGCCAACGGTCTCACGCTGCTCCTGCTCGCCGGCTGGCTCGGTTACGAGGCGGTCGCACGGCTGGTGTCACCGGGCCCGGTGGCCGGTGGGCTCGTCCTGAGCACCGCGCTGGTCGGGGTGGCCGTCAACATTGCCGCAACCGCGGCGATCAGTCGAGCCAACCGGGCAAGCCTGAACGTCGAAGGCACCTTCCAGCACATCCTCACCGATCTCTATGCGTTCGTCGCGACCGTGATAGCGGGCGTGATCATAATCATCACCGGATGGAACCGGGCCGACTCCATCGCCTCGGTCGTCGTCGTCATCCTCATGATGAAAGCCGGTGTCGGCCTGCTGCGCGCCTCCGGACGGATCTTCCTCGAGGCTGCGCCGGACGGGCTCGACCCGGACGGCATCGGTGCCGCGATGGCCCGCCGGCCCGGTGTCAGCGAAGTCCACGACCTCCACATCTGGCAGATCACCTCCAGCGAACCCGCGCTGTCCGCGCACGTCCTGGTGCACCCCGACGCCGACTGCCACGCCGTCCGCCGCGACCTGGACACCTGGCTGCGCGATGATCATCACATCGACCACACCACCCTCCAGGTCGACCACCTGGCCACCGACACCCAGCGCGCACCCGGACAACCCGACCCACACTGCGTCACCCCGCACGGTAGGACGCACTACGCCTACGCCCCCCGGCCGACCTGACCGCGCCAGGTAGTCAGTCATGCTGGCTACTGCCGTTGTCGCGCAGGTAGGGAGGGTGCGCATGGTCGGCGAGCCGACCGATCCCGATGTCGATCTGCACATCCCCGCGCAGCGCCGGCCCGCGGCCCCTGCGCCGCTGCTAGCGGTGATCGCTGTCGGTGGTGCGCTGGGGGCGTGCACCCGTTACGGCGTGATGCTGCGCTGGCCCACCCCGCCCGGCGGGTTCCCGTGGGCCATGCTGACGGTGAACACCGCCGGCTGCGCGTTGATCGGCGTGCTGATGGTAGTGATCACCGAGGTACGTACGGCGCATCCGCTGGTACGGCCGTTCGTCGGCACCGGCGTCCTGGGCGGGTTCACGACGTTCTCCACGTATGCGGTCGACGCCGAACGGCTCGTGACCGGCGGACACGCTGGTATCGCGTTGGCGTATCTCGCGCTGACCATGGTGAGCGCGCTCGGCGCGGTCTGGGCGTCGAGCGCGACGCTACGATCGCTGATGGCACGGTGAACGCGATGAGGCTGGCCGGGCGAGCACTGCGGTTGACGGTGTTCGTGGGGGAGAGCGACAGGTGGCATCACCGGCCGCTGTACACCGAGATCGTGCACCGTGCACATGCGGCCGGACTGGCCGGCGCAAGCGTGTTCCGGGGGGTGGAGGGGTTTGGCGCCTCCTCGATCGTGCACACCGCACGGCTGCTGTCGATGAGCCAGGACCTGCCCGTAGCAGTGATCATTATCGATGACGAGGCGCGGGTACGCGGTTTCCTGCCACAGCTCGACGAACTCGTCGCCGAGGGTCTGGTGATGCTGGACGAGGTCGAGGTCATCCGCTATGTAGGCCGCAAGGCGGGCCGGTGAGCTGGCTGCTGGTGATCCTGGGTGCGATGGTCGGCGCGCCGGTGCGCTACCTGACCGACCGGGCGGTGCAGACCCGCCACGACACGGTGTTCCCGTGGGGGACGTTCACCGTGAACGTGATCGCCAGTGGTGTCCTCGGTGTGGTCACCGGGGCGGTGAGCGCGGGGGCGGCGTCATCCCGGGTGGCGCTGCTGGTCGGTACCGGGCTGTGCGGGGCGTTGAGCACCTACTCGACGTTCTCCTACGAGACGTTACGGCTCGCGCAGGACGGTGCCCGGCTGCTCGCCGTGGCGAACATCGTGTTCAGCGTGCTGGCCTCCGTCGGCGCCGCCGTCATCGGGATGGCGCTCGCCCGTGCGGCGTGGCACTGAGCCAGCCACAGACCGTGGTGGTCACAAACGATGGGAAGACGGAGACGAAGACCTGCGGGATGTGTCAGGGCAGTGGAAAAGCATGAGCGGCCGGCCGGTGAAACGGGAGGACTTCATCCCGGATGAGGTGTGGGTCACCGGGGATGACGGGTTCTTCCTGGTCCCGCTGCGCCGGACGGAGGACCCGCTCCGGTGGTTGGAGGTATGCCGAAGCGATCAGGCGGTCACGATCCAGGTTGATGACGGGTCGGACAGGTTCGACGGAAAAGGGATCGTCCCGACCAGTTCGTGCAGTGCACCGTGGGTTGTCGATCGGATGCTGGATCTTCTCGATGTAGGTCCGGGGATGAGCGTGCTGGAGATTGGTACGGGCACGGGTTACAACGCGGCGTTGCTCGCGGCACGGACTCATGCTGGTGCGGTGACAAGCGTGGAGGTGGACCCGGTGATTGCTGAGCGTGCACGCTCAGCGCTCGCTAGGGCGGGCCATGCAGTCACCGTGATCACGGGTGATGGTGCGGAAGGCTGGGTAGAGCGTGCACCGTATGACCGGCTGATAGCTACGGCATCGGTGTCTGTCGTGCCGCACGCCTGGGTGGAGCAGACCCGGGCGCGCGGGCGGATCGTGTTGCCGTTCGCAGGCATCTTTGATGGTGCGTTGGCGGTGCTACAGGTCGAGAGTGACGGAACGGCCTGGGGCAGGTTCTATGACACGGCTGGTTTCATGCGGCTGCGTAACCAGAGACCCGACCCGCACCTGTGGTGGATCGGCGAAGACGACGCGAACGTGAGAACGTCTGGCCGCTATCTGAATGCGCCGTTTCGGGACAGTACCGCCGGGTTTGTGGTGGGACTGTGGCTTCCTGGCTGCACCACGGGAGAAATCGAGGAAGGTGGTCCCGCGAAGACGCTTCTTCTTTCCCACACCCCGTCACAGTCGTGGGCTTCGCTGACGGCAGGCACAGGAAACCATGAGGTGACGCAATATGGGCCTCGGCATCTGTGGGATGAGCTGGAAGCGGCCTATGACTGGTGGATAGCCACTGGGCAGCCCACCCATGAACGTTTCGGTCTGACAGTCGCCAAGAGCGGTCAGGCGTTCTGGCTGGACACCCCGGAGCAGACCCTCACCTGTTCGTGATCATCACTAGAAAACACCGTAGAGAAAGTGTGCGACAGACGACGGGCTCACGCGCGCCTTGCTGGTGGCAGCCAGGTCAGGCGCCACGTGGCGTAACTGCGTGCCAGGGTCGCTCGGTTTTGGGCGGCGCGGTTGTCTGACTGAGCGGCACGCAGCCTCGCTGCTGACGACGTCGAAACAGCGCGGGAAGCAGCCGCGCACGCGAGCTACGCGCCACTCCTGCCGGACCTTATCCAGGAGTTGCACGTGCACGCGACTGGCTCAGGCAGCGATATCCGCACGGCGCTTGCCGCCTTGGTTGGCGCCTACCGGACCGCTTTCGTGCTCAGCAAGGATCTCGGCTACGTCGATCGAGCGCATCTGATCAACGTGCCGGGGCGTCTCGCCCGCCACGGCCGCGGACAGATCACGCTGCATCTGCCCGCGGGTTGGCACGCCGAGCATCCCTGGCTGGCCCTGTTCGAGGCCACCCATCGGCTCCCGCCCGGCCCGCCCGCGCCGCCTGACCGCCGGCGCTGTCCCACCCCGCTCAGGGCCTCAGGCGGGTACGGACGCCATCGGCTCCGCCCTGTGCGCCGCGTCATAGGCGGCATGGGCCTTGGCGATGTCGGAGCTGTGACGCTTGGCCCAGCCCACCAGGACCGAGAGACAATCGTGCAGTTCAATGGCCATTTCCGTACACGTGTACTCGACCCTGGGCGGAACGGTCGGATAGACCGTCCGCACGAGTAGACCTTCGCGCTCCAGCTTGCGCAGAGTCAGGGTGAGCATGCGGCGGCTGATGCCCTCGATGGTGCGCTCCAACTCGCTGAACCGGACCGGCCCCTTTGCGGCAGCGACGAGGATCCCGATGCTCCACTTGCCCGACACGTGGTCGAGGACCTCGCTCACCGGGCAGGCAGGGTTCTCGTCCGACACACCGATGTGACTCTGGGACATAAAAGTGCCTCCTTCCTCTGGAGCCCATGGTTACACATGATGGGAACCGTAACAGGGAGTGCACTCTTGAAGGGGACGCTACATGCCACCTGAGACCGTTGCATCGGCGCAGACGTCACGCTGGTTGGCGCTGGCCATTCTCTGCGCTGGTCAGCTGATGGTGATCCTGGACGGGACCGTCGTGAGCGTGGCGCTACCGTCCATCCAAGACAGCCTTGGATTCTCCCAGTCAAGCCTCGCATGGGTGGTCAACGCCTACCTGATTCCTTTCGGAGGTCTGCTGCTCCTCTCCGGGCGTGTCGGTGACCTGCTGGGCCGCAATCGGATCTTCACCATCGGCCTGGTCGTGTTCACCGCGGCATCGCTGCTGTGCGGCCTCGCCCAGAACCAGGAGATGCTCCTCATCTCGCGCTTCGTCCAAGGCGTCGGCGGAGCGGCGGCATCCTCTGTGACCCTCGCCATGATCGTGACTATGTTCTCCGAACGGAAGGAGATGGCCCAGGCCATCGGTGTCTACAGCTTCGTCCAGGCAGCCGGCGGCGCGATCGGCCTCATCGCGGGCGGCGTTCTGACCCAGGCCATCAACTGGCACTGGATCTTCTTCATCAACGTCCCGATCGGCATTGCAGTCGTGGTCCTGGCCGTCCGAAAGCTCAGCTCCGAGCGGGGCCTGGGCCTCGGTGAGGGGACCGACATCGCTGGTGCCGTCCTCGTCACGGCCGCGCTGATGCTTACCGTCTACACGATCGTCGAGACGACGAACTACCGGTGGGGTTCTGCGCACACCATCGGCTTCGGCGCCGGCGCGCTCGTGCTACTCGCGGCGTTTGTCACCAGGCAGGCCAAAGGGGTGAACTCTCTCATGCCTCTGCGCATGTTCCGCCTGCGCAATGTCTCCGGAGCTATGGTCACGCAGGCTCTCATGATCTCCGGCATGTTCAGCTTCCAGTTCCTCGTTGTGCTGTACATGCAGAAAGTACTCGGCTTCAACGAGGTGGAAAGCGGTCTCGGGGTCGTCCCGGTAGCAGTGTTGATCGGCCTGCTCTCGCTGGTCTTCGCCCCCCGCCTGATCGCACGCTTCGGTGCCCGTACGGTGCTGCTCCCGGGGCTTGCCCTCATCACCGTGGGCCTCGGCCTGCTCAGCCGGGTCCCGGTGGACGGCAGCTACTTCGTAGACGTCTTCCCCGCGACTGTGCCGCTCGGTATCGGTTTCGGCCTGTCGATGCCCTCGCTGGCAGGACTTGCGATGTCGGGCGCGACTCCTGAGGACTCCGGTCTCGCCTCCGGGATGTTTAACACCATGCAGCAGATTGGCAGCGCGCTTGGCCTCGCGGTTCTCAGTACCTTGGCGGCTTCGCACACCAAGGGCTTGATCGACGACGGTACCGGCGCCGCCTCGGCCCTGACTGACGGTTATCAGCTCGCCTTTCGCGTCGGAGCGTGCTTCGTCATCGGCGCCATCGTTGTCGCAGCAGTGGTGCTGCGCACTCCCGCAGAGTCGAAGCCCGAGGCGGCGGGGCCGAAGGGGGCGCAGCTGACGGAGGACGAGGTCGTCTCTGTTTGATCCCGCATCCGGTGGCACTGAGCCAGCCGCAGTCCACGGGCGCTGCGGTTGGTGCACACGGTGGCTCAGGCCGAGGCCGCGAGGCGCAGCCGGTCGCGGCGGCGGGCCAGCAGCCGGTCGGCGAGCGCGTCCGCGAGCTCGATGTCGTCCAGGGACACCCGGGTACGGTCCGCCACCTCGAGGATGGCCGCGAGTAGTTCGGCCGACAGGCGGGTGCGGTCGGCCACCCGGGCGACGCTCGGGGGCAGACCGGTAGGCCGGTTCGCCCGGAAGGCGTCGACGCCCGGGTTCGAGGGGTGCTGTTGGTGGCTCGAGTGCTGCTTCTGGCTGGAGCGGCGGGGCCGATTGCGCAGGTCCATGAACCCAGTGACGGGCCTGAGGGATCTGGAATCAACTCTTGACATCGCCTGCCACAGGCGGGTGCGTCTCTCCCCACAGGAGATCCCCAGGCTATCGGGAGATACGCACCGCACTGTCTACAGGGTTATCCACAATGTGAGGCCACTGTGATTCTTCTCACGATCCGCCGGAGTGCTGGGATGGCAGGCCGGGCCGGTCCCAGGGAGAGATCGTCCGGCTGTGTCCGACCGGTTCTGTCGACGCCCAGACCCGGCGCCAGTGGGCTGTGCGCGCGGACCGGGGAGGCGGAGCGCCGGCGGGCGCCGCATGCAGCGATTCCCACCACGAGGTCGTGTCCTCGGCCAGCAGCCGGGAGACCTCGGCGAAGATCCTGCCGGTGAAGGTGCGGAGGTCCTCGGTTGCCGGATCGGTTGTCGGGTACATCGGCCGACCGAAGCGGACCGATACCCCCGGCCTGCCCGGGCGGGTCCAGCCACGGCCACGCGGCATCGCGGCGAAGCTGCCGCGAATCGCGACCGGTACCACCGGAACCCCACAGGTGATCGCCAGATGGGCCGCACCGAACCGGAAGCGGGCGAGCTGGCCGTCCTTCGACCTCGTCCCCTCCGGGAAGATCACCAGATTCCAGCCGTCCGCGAGCAGGTCCGCGGGCGCTGTCGAGGCGGCACCCCCGCGGCGCTCGATCGGCACGGTCGCGAACAGGAAAGCCGTACCCAGGCCCCGCCACCAACTGCCGAAGAAGTAGTCGGCGGCCGCGGCCACGGCCGTGTGGTCCCGCAGCTTCCTCGGCAGTGTGCACAACAGCAGCGGAGCGTCCAGATGGCTTGAGTGGTTCGAGACGAAGACCGCGGGGGTCCGCAGCTCGTCCAGGGCGTCCAGTCCTGTCACCGACAGCGATAGATTCGCGTCCAGGAGTGGTCTCATCCCGGCCTCGAGGGCCGCGATGCGGGCCGCCCTCATCGCCGGCGTGCGCGCCCACGCCGTCGGGAACTCCCTGGCCACCGCCGGCAGCTGGTGCGGCTCGGCGGAGCGCGGTACCGGCGGCCGGGCACCCCAGCGCCAGCCACGGGCCACCTCGCGCAGACCGACCCCGACTGGGCGGGCCGGGCGGGACGCCATCACCGCACGTCCGCGATGACGTGCGGTGGAGAGTGCAGATACGTCATGGATGGATCGCGGCCCACCGTGCCCGACACCATCTCCAAGGCGTCCGCCAAGGTGGAGGCGGCCCGGAAACCCATCCGCGCGCAGGCGGCCCGGTCACCGCCGACCCACACAACATCCTCCAGGTGGTCCATGGCGTGCGCACCCCAGTACCACATGTAGAACGGATGCACGCCGTGGTAAGCGTGCGATGTGCGGTACAGGTGGGTATACCAGGGGTCGGTCGCGTACTGTTTCTCGAAGGTGGCCTCAATGGTCGCCGGGTCGGTGGACTCGGCGAGAACCTCCTCGAAGAAGTCCACATACGACGGATGGTGCAGCTGGGAGAACTCCGGCGTCACCGGATGGTAGAGAATCATCGCTCCGCCGCGCCGGACCAGCGGTTGTCCCCGGTACATGTTGAAGAAATAACCGAGCCCGAGGCACATCGCGAGGATCGGGTTCATCACCGAGTTCACGTTGTACGGCCCCAGATAGGGCAGGCCCACGACCAGCACGTCGCTCTGCCCGTTGACCTCGACGAGCTGCTGGCGGTGCACATTCGCGATCGTCTTGGCATGCACGGCCTCGGTCTCGCCGGCGTGCACGCCGGTCACCCCGTAGTCGGCCACGAGATCGTGGAAGAGCTTGCGGCGGGAGCGCACCGGCATGGCCGCGAGCCCCCGCGACATTCCGAACGCCATCGCCTGGTCGCGCACGGACCATTCCCATTCCCGCTTCATCAGAAAGCCGTAACGGGACGGGAACGACGCGTTGTTCACGGTCGTCTCCACCGTGAAGATCTTCAGGTGGTCGGCCAGCATCCGACCCATCCGCCATGCCGAGGAATGCATGGCGGAGCGGGTGTGGTCCATGAACGAACGCGAGTGCACCATTGTATGACTGTTGTGATGGTGGCGCAGGCTGTTGTAGGACGCGAGCCCGATCGGCACCGACTTGTGGCCACCGTCCATCGCCACCATGTTGATGTTGACGTAGACCAGCAGGTCGGACTCGGCGGCCCGCCGGTTGATCTCGACGTCCTCGCCGTTCTCGGTCAGGCCGATGTGGGTCAGGTTGTCCCTGTCCTCGGCGTCGTGGTTGTAGAGGTTGTTCGGCCAGAACGAGCGGAACACCCGCTCCCCGACGGCCCGTTCGATCTCGGCGGCGGTCATCCGGCGATGCAGTGCGTTCGCCACGATGAGTACCACGTCGTCCACACCGACCTGCGCCGCGATCGTCAGCACCTGCTCGATCACCCGCTGGCGGATGTCGGGCCGGCGCATCGGCGGCAGCGGGAGCGACAGGTCGTCGAAGGCGATCGTCAGACGCATCCCCGGCCGAAGCAACGCCCGCAGCGGCTCGCTGTTCTCGGGCTCGGCCAACGCCCGGCTGATCGCCGCGTCCACGTCGGCCAGCTCCGGCAGCGACTCCGGCGGGTAGAGCACCCGGGTGCCGAGCGGGAAGCGTTCCAGCCCGAACCCCTCACCCTGGTGTACGAGAAGCGGAGGAGTCCGCTCATCGACCTCGAGCACGAACCCCGGTCTCACCTGTGCGATCCCCTAACACGCGGTTGCGGCCGGGCGACACTGCCGTCGCCAGCCGCCATCCAGTGAACGTCGTAGTGAACGTCCCAGTGAACAGATCTCACCCTTGCCCCATCACACCGCGCCCCATCACGCCGCCGTCAGGTCGAAGGCGACCTTGACCGCGCCGAGACGCCCTGCGCCGAGCGCGTGGTCCAACGCGTCCCGCCAACGGTCCAACGGGTAGGTCGCCGACACAACCCCGTCCAGCGGGGCAGTTGCCGCGAGCTCCAGTGCCCGGACGAAGTCCGGACGATCCGACGCCGGGTCCTCCGGTCGTTGCGCGGGTCCGTCCGCGGGCCGGGGTCGACCGACGCTGGAGGCGTAGGTACCCACCAGCTCCAGTTCCCGGAACCACAGCGGGGTCAGATCGACCGAACCGGTGGGAACCCCCGACAGCACCACCCGCCCACCGGCACGGGTGACGCGCAGCGCCGTCGACAGCGACGAAGCGCTGCCGGCGCAGTCGATCGCGACGTCCACACCGCCGAGCAGATACGGCGGCCCGACGTCCGGCTCCAGTTTGAGCGCACGGGTACCGCGACGCACGCCGCCGACCGCGGACGCAGGGGGCAGAATCTCATCCGCTCCGAACCGCCGCGCCAGCTCCACCTGATGACGGTGCTTGGCCACGACCGTGATCAGGCCGGCCCTGGTGTAGGCGCGCAGCGCCAGCAAGGTCAACAACCCCACCGAACCGGCGCCGATGATCAGAACCCGATCGCCGTCGGCGACCCGGGCCCGCAGCGCGGTGTGCACGGCGCACGCAAGCGGCTCGACCAGTACCGCCCGCTCGTCGGGCAGGTCCGCCGGCACCGGGTACAGCTGCGAACGGTGGGCGACCAGCGCCCGGCTCCACCCGCCGCCGGTCTGCGCGCAGGAGCCGGTCTGCAGCCCGGGGGACAGGTGACCGGAGGTGACCCGATCGCAGCGGCTGGTGTGTCCGGCGGCGCAGCCGGCACAGGCCGCGACGCCCCGGGCCGCGCAGCCCAGGACCGGGTCGAGTACCACCCTGCTGCCAGCCGGCAACTCGGTGCCGTCCTCAAGGGTCACATCCGTCTGGGTGTCGGCCACGATCTCATGCCCGGGGACGAAGGGCATGGACACCAGGGACGTGAAGTAGAACGACGACTGGCCGGTGACGGTGGCTAGGTCCGAACCGCAGATCCCCGACAGCCGTGGACGGATCGTGACCCATCCCTCGCCCGGCAGGGCCGGGACGGGCCCGTCGGTCAACCGCAGCGGCGCCGTCGTCGCGGCCGCGGCGCCGGCCAGGGCGGGCAGCCGACCCGACACCGCCCGGGTGGCCAGGTAGCGGGGCATGGAACGGTACAGCTCCAACGCGCGGCTCACCGGTCGGCTCCCAGCCGTGATGTGCGGACGCGAACCGGGCCGCCCGCGGACGAGCCGCCGACGCCGGCATGAGCTGCGCCGGCATGAGCTGCGCCAGCATGAGCGTTGCGCTCACGCCGGCTGCCGACCACTGCACGTGGTTCGCCACGGGTCGAGGCCCACTCCTCGATCGGCCAGCCGGATCGGCGGGCCACCCGGTACAGCGGCAGGTCCGGATTGACCGCGACCGGGTTGCCGACGGCACGCAACATCGGCAGGTCCGACTGGCTGTCCGCATATGCCCAGGATGCCGACAGATCCGCTCCCACTCGCTTGGCATAGTGGTCCAGCCAGGCGGCCCGGGAGTCACCGACCAGCGGTGCCGAGACCAGACGGCCGGTGGCGCGCCCGTCCGTCCCGACTGCGAGCCGGGTGGCGACGACCTCGTCGAACAGCGGTGCCAGCGGACGGGTGAGGACCTCGACCGCGCCGGTCAGCAGGACGGTCCGGTGCCCGGCGTCCCGGTGCTCGCGGATCCGGCGGATCGCTCCCGCCTTCACCCGACGCAGCAGGATGTCACCGGCGACCTCGTCGACGAGGCGGGCGAGCTCGTCGGGGTCTGCGCCGGCATAGCGCGTGTACACCGCCCGGATGAGATGTCCCCGGTCGCGCCGCTCAGCCCGCACATATCCGGGCAGCGCGCGGGCGAGCTGGGCGAGTTCGCGTCCGCGCGCCGCGAGGCTCTGGTCGGTCAGGCGCAGCCACAGATACGACTCGACCACGGTCGAGGACACCAGCGTCCCGTCCAGATCGAACACCGCGAGCGTGTCCGGGCCGCCGACGAGGGCGTGCGACGCCCGCCGGGCCGCGGCCGCGGGCTTTTCCGGACCGCGGAAAGTCGAGGTGACGCTCGGAAAGTGGATCTCTTGTAGGTAGGTGCGCCAGTCGTAGCAGGCCGGATCGAAGCCGAACTGTTCGGCGTCGCCCGGGTCGAGGCTCTGGGCCAGCGCGCGGGTCGCGTCGTCGACGTAGACCAGCTCCGCCTTGGTATAGGAACGGTAGAGGTCCTGGTAGCGCCGCAGGAACGCCAGCCGCTCATCGAGCTGCTCCAGGTCCCGGGCGGCCTGACGGACCCGGTCCGAGCGCGGAGCGTACCCGAGCGCCTTTCCCGCGATCTCCGCGAAACGCTCGCCGCGCCGCAGTTGGCTCTCGACCGTGGCAGCCCCGGCGAAACGCCAGTCGGCGGCGGCGATGGCGCCACGACCGGGCTTGGTCAACGGGTGGCGCCCGAAGTATTCGCGGACATTCTCGTAAAGGTCACGAAACAACAGCGGATTGCGAAAACCCGAACACACGGTGTAATAAGCCGGGGTCGATGCCGGCGGCGTCGCCGCGGTCGCAGCCAAGATCGCATTGACGACCAGATCGACGGGGATGATGTCGATGATCCCGTCCGGAGAGGCGGGGAAATCCGGCAGCTCCCCACGGCCGTAGGCGAGGATCAGCGGCTCGGCCATCTTGAAGCCCTCGATCCAGCCCGGGAACGGGCGGGCCAACGCGCTCTCGATGATGGACGGACGCATGATGGTCAGCGGCAGACCGGCACGTTCGGCTTCCAGATAACGCTCGGCGAGGGCCTTGGTGAACGTGTAGCAGTCCGTCCAGCCCAGAACCCGGGCCCGCTCGCCGCCCGCGTCGACGAGCCGGCGCTCCACCCACCTGCGGCGGCGGCGTTCGGCTTCCCGGGAGACCGTCTGCGCGCCGGCCCGGATGTGTTCGGCCTCGGCCTCGGCCCGGAACCGGCGCAGCTCCGCCGGGGTCCGCGAGGCGTCCTCGGCCGCGAGCCGGGCTCGCTGCGCGGCGGCCTGCTCGGCCCGCCAGTCGACGTTGTGCACGAGGCGGCCCTCAGCCACATGCCCCGATCGCAGCCCGGCCACGTATGCCGTGGAGATGTGCACCAGATGAGGTCTGGCACCGCTGTCTCCAATGGCCCGCAGCAGCTCCTGGACGCCCCCGAGGTTCATGGCGAAACCCGTGTCGATCGGCGGGTCGAACGACACCTCGCCGGCACAGTGGACGACGACGTCGACATCCGCCGGAATGGCCGGGATCCGTTCGAGATCGCCTTCAAGGACCGTGATCCGGTCGCGTAGCACCTGCTCGACGCCGTCGGCACCCAGGCGCTCGCGCCATGCGGCAAAGGCCGGCTTGGCCACGAGACTCCGCAGGCGGGCCTGCCCACTTCTGCCTGCGCGGGGACGGATGAGGACGACCACCCGGGTGTCGGGCAGATCGGAAAGCAGCCGTTCCAGCAGTGCCTCGCCCACGAAACCGGTCGCTCCCGTGACGAGGACACGCTTGCCCGCGAGCCGCTCGGCCAGCCCCACGCCTCACCTCTTCCGTAATGAACACCGGTGGGCCACAGTAAGGGACGTCGGTGTCCAGGGCCGAAGCCGCCTCGTGCCCAGGTAGTTGCATCCAACCAGGCAACACCGATGGTCACGTACTACCTACCGTTGGACATCGCACGAGGTTCGTTCCACGGACCCCGCGACGTCCAACGGCCGGCCACGGATCGGGGGAGGACGAGGGCGCGGCGCGTCGATCATCGGTGAGCTGCGTACGCTCCTGATCGTGTTGGAAGACCTTGACCGCGAGATCGTCCGTCTGCTGTGCCGGGACGGTCGGATGAGCTACACCGATCTGGGCCGGGCCACCGGTCTGTCCGTGTCCGCGGTTCACCAGCGAGTGCGACGGCTTGAGCAACGGGGCGTGATCACCTCTTACGCGGCCCTGATCGACACCTCCCAGGTCGGGCTCCCGCTCACCGCATTCATCTCCATCAAACCGATCGACCCGAGCCAGCCGGACGACGCGCCCGACCGCCTGCGCCGCCTGGACGCGATCGAGGCATGCCACAGCGTGGCCGGCGAGGAGAGCTATCTGCTCAAGGTCCGGGTCGCTGGTCCGGGCAACCTTGAGGGCCTGCTGCAGGAGATCCGCGCCGCGGCGAACGTCTCCACCCGCACCATGGTCGTCCTGTCCACCCCGTACGAGGCCCGGCCACCCGCGCTGTAACACCCGGCCAAAGGCCGCGAGAGTGGCCCCCGACCCACGGCCTCACAGGTCGCAGGCGACCACAACGGGTTCACAGCGGGCAGACTGGCATCCGTGACCGACATGTCGTCGAACCCAGGTGCAGTCGGGGGGCCGCGACCGGCCGGTAACCGCGTCCTCTATCGCGGTGGCCGGGTGCACAGCCCGGCCGCGCCGTTCGCGACCGCGATGCTGGTCGACCACGACGTGGTTGCCTGGGTCGGCTCGGCCGCGGCCGCCGAGGCGATGACCCTCGACGAGACCGTCGAGGAGATCGTGGAGCTCGACGATGCCCTGGTCACCCCCGCATTCGTGGACGCCCACGTGCACATGACCGCGACCGGACTCGCGCTCGACGGTCTCGACCTGAGCTCAGCGCGATCCCTGGCGGCTGCGCTGGACCAACTCGCCGACCACGTCAGGCGGCATCCCGCGACCACGGTGCTCGGCACCGGCTGGGATGACACGGCCTGGCCGGAAGACCGCCCGCCCAGCGCCGCCGAGCTCGACCGGGCGGCCGCAGGAGTGTCGGTCTACCTCGCCCGCATCGATGGTCACCGCGCCGTCGTGTCCTCAGCGCTGGCGGACCGCTGTGGCGCCGCCGGCATGTCGGGATGGCTCGGCGATGGCCACTGCCAGGGCGAAGCCCACCACGTTGCCCGCAGCGCCGCGTACGACAGCGTGTCCGCCCGGCAGCGGCGGGCCGCCCAGCGGCGCGTGCGCGCCCACGCCGCCGCGCTGGGCATCGCGGCGTTGCACGAGATGGCGGGGCCGGAGGTCTCCAGCGCCGACGACCTGAGCGACCTGCTCGCGCTCGCGTCCGCCGAGGCGGGCCCCGCCATCTACGGATACTGGGCCGGGGACGTCGAAACCGCGGTGGCGCTCGGGGTCGGGCTCGGCGGCGACCTGTTCGTCGACGGCTCGCTGGGATCACACACCGCGGCGTTGCGGGTCGCATACACCGACGCACCCGGCGACCACGGCGTGGCGCAGCTGGATGCGGACGCGGTGTACGAGGTGGTGGTCCGGGCCAGTGAGGCGGGTCTGCAGGCCGGCTTCCACGCCATCGGCGACGCGGCCCTCGACATCGTCCTGGACGGTTGTGAACGAGCGGCCGACAAGGTCGGGTTGTCCCTGGTCCTGGCCGCACGCCACCGCGTCGAACACTGCGAGATGGCCGACGTCACCCAGATCGCCCGGATGGCCCGCCTCGGCCTGGTAGCCGGCGTGCAGCCCGCGTTCGACGCCTGTTGGGGGGGTCCGGACGGGATGTACACACGGCGGCTGGGAGCCGACCGCGCCCGGGCGATGAACCCGTTGGCGGCGATGGCCGCCGCCGGGGTCGTCCTGGCGCTGTCCTCGGATGCTCCGGTGACCCCGCTGGACCCGTGGGGTGGTGTGCGCGCCGCGGTCGCACACCACACGCCGGCCTCCGCGCTCAGCGCCCGGGCGGCCTTCTCGGCCGCGACGAGAGGCGGCTGGCGAGCGGCCCGCGCGGACGGTGACGGCAGCGGGGTTCTCACGCCCGGCGCGCCGGCGACGTTCGCCGTGTGGCAGGTAGCGGGGGAGCTGGTCGTCCAGGTGCCCGACGACCGGGTCACGGCATGGTCGACCGATCCACGAGCGGGCATAACGGGGCTCCCCGACCTTGACGGCCCGGACCCGACATGTCTGCGCACGGTCGTGCGCGGCACGGTCGTCCACGATCTGTTGGCCCGGACGGGGTGACCTCACCCGGAACCGGGATGGCCCCACCCGGATGATCGCAAGCCGACAACCCGGGCGCCGACAGTAAGGACTTCGGCAGCAGGGACTTCGAAGAGCCCCGGACCGTCCTTCGGACCGATCCCCGGCGCGCCGGATGCGGGCAGGGGATCGTTGTCTAGGGGACGACCGGGACCCTTCGGGCTGCCTTCCAGCTCCCCCTTCGCCGGCGGTGACGAACTTCCTGTCCGACCCCACCGCCGACCGGGCCTGGTACCGGGTGGTCGTCGGACGCACCTGCGCCCGACGACCACCGGCCGGTCTGCCGACAGGGAAGGCGCTGACGCAGCCGCCTCACGAGTGGACGACATGGACCGTACCCGCCCTGACTCCGCTGGTGTCAACCGGGCGTTCCATCTGCGTCTATTTCCTGTTTCCCCAGGTCGGCGACCTCTCCGCTGCGAACGGCGGTTGCGCTGGTGCTGTTGGCGACCTGGGCGTGTCGCGGTCTGGACACGGTCGTCCTCATCGCAGACAGAACAACTCCACAACTAATTAACTACTCAGCGCGATAACCGGGCCTTCGTTGACCGCTGTTTGCCCACTATCCGCAACGCCTGGCTACTTACCTCAATCCGGCCACGGCGGCGGCGCATGAGAGGTGAAGACACGTAGAGCACATGTTTGCATGCTGTGCGTAGTAGCGTCGGTGCCTGTTCCAGCCGGATCCGATCCGCAGGACGCCGGATTCCCGATACCCGGGATTGCGGGTACCCGTAGTTCTGCGGGTACCCGAGGTTCTGCGGGTACGGGATTCCGCCGGCCCGAATGCTCGATCACCTCGCGTGACCCAGGAGCAGTCATGACCATCACGGACATCACCTGCGGTGGCACCACCCACTCCAGCGCGACCCGTGGCGCCCCCGCCCGCCGCCGCGGCGCCCGCCACAAGAAAAAGCCCGACCATACCCGGAGGACGCCGATGACCTGGCTGGCTCTATTGGCCGCGATAGCCTGTGACGTGGCAGCCACCTATGCGCTGGCCGCGTCCCACGGATTCCGCAACCTGATGCCCTCGATGCTTGCCGTGGTCGGATTTCTCCTGACCACCTACCTGTTCGCGATCGCGCTCACCGGGTTGGGCCCGAGTATTTCCTATGCGGCTTTCGGCGCACTTGGCACCGCGTCGGTCGCCGTCATCGGCATTGTCATAGGTACGGAAACCGCAAACTGGATCAAAATCGGATCCCTCACTCTGATCATCATCGGCGTGGCGCTGTTGCCACTTGCCGACCGCCGGGATGCCGTAGGTCACCGCGGGACCGACCCCGGACAACCGGCTCCCCAACGCGCGGGCACCGCCCATCCAGGGACCGGGACCGGCTGACACGATCGCGGGTGGGCAATCCGCCGACCCGGTCGATCCCCGGCGCAGCGGTGACCGACACTGGGACTGTGACAGCCCAGGACATGCCGACCGCGGGTCGCACCGGCGAAGGCTCACCGCTGATGCGTACGGCCAGCGCCCGGGCCCGCCGCCTGACCCGGCCGGCGCTCGCCGTCGCGGCCGGAATCGCGCTGTACCTCGCATTCCCCCCGGTGGGGCTCTGGCCGCTGGCGCCGGTCGCGGTAGCCGCCATCACCCTGCTGGTACGCGGCATGCCGCTGGCGCGCTCGGCCGGTCTGGGCATGCTGTTCGGCCTCGCTTTCATGCTGTCGATGCTGCGGTTTGTCATCTTCGTCGGGGTTGACGGCTGGGTCGTGCTCTCGGTCGGCGAAGCCGCCCTGCTCGCGTTGGTGGCGCCCGCGACGACGCTGGTCACTCGCGTGCGTGGCTGGCCGTTGTGGGTCGCCGCGGTGTGGGTCGGCCAGGAAGCGCTGCGTGGACGCGCACCGTTCGGCGGGTTCCCGTGGGGAAAGCTGGCCTTCAGCCAGGGGGATACACCACTGACACCCCTGGCGGCGCTCGGCGGCTCCCCGCTGGTGACCGCCGCCGTTGCCGGCTGCGGGGCGCTGCTGGCCGCCGCCGTTCTCGCCCTGGGCCCGCTCGGCACATCCATGGTGGCTGCCAGGCGCGTCCAGGCGGGACGGCGGGCCACCACCGCGCCCCTTGGCCTGCTGCTCCGGGGACTGCGGCCTGCGGGCGCGCGATCTGACGATCGTCGCGCGCCCCTTGGCCTGCTGGGCGCCGCCGTAGCCGTGGCGCTGCTCGGGCTCGCCGTACCGCTGCCCAGCGCCGCACAGGTCGGCACGGCACAGGTCGCGGCCGTCCAGGGCAACGTCCCGCGGTCCGGTGGCCTGGACGCACTCGGACGCATGTTCCAGGTCACCGCCAACCACGTGGCAGCGACCGAACGCCTCGGGGCGGATGTCACGGCCGGGCGCACCCCGCGTCCGAACCTCGTCCTGTGGCCGGAGAACGCCTCCGACGTCGACCCGTTCGCGGACGCCCGCGCCGCCGCCATGCTCGACCGTGCGGCCCGGGCAGTGGGCGCTCCCATCCTCGTCGGCGCGGTCCTCGACGGGCCGGGGAGGGGAAAGGTGCGCAACGCGGGTCTGGGGTGGGACGCCGACGGCTGGACCGGCCAGATATACGTCAAACAGCATCCGGTGCCGTTCGCGGAGTATCTGCCGGGCCGGACCGTCCTGGAAAAGCTCGTCAAACGGTTCGCCACCGAAATGCCCAACGACTTCGTGCACGGCAACGGCGTCGGAACGGTCACCATCGGCGGAGTCACGATCGGCGACGTCATCTGCTTCGAAGTGGCCTATGACGGTCTTGTCCGCGATGCCGTCAACACGGGTGCGCGACTACTGGTGGTACAGACCAACAACGCCTCGTTCGGGCGCAAAGGCGAAAGCGAGCAACAGCTGGCGATGACACGACTACGAGCGGTGGAACACGGGCGAGCCGCCGTCCAAGTGTCCACCAGCGGTCAGAGCGCGATCATCGCACCTGACGGCCGGATCGTCGCAGAGTCCGGCCTGTACGAGACCGCCGTCCTGACCGCCTCGCTCCCGCTGCGCACGAGCCGAACGCTCGCCGACCGCGTCGGCGTCGCCCCGGAGATGCTGCTGGTGATTTTTGGACTACTCGCTGTAGCGTTCGGCCTGCGGGCAGGGCAGCCTTCCCGTGGGCAGGGGGGCCCAGACGGCGACACCGACACTGCTGATGATGCCGACGCCGCTGGCGACACCGCTGGCGACACCGACACCGCTGGCGACACCGAAAGGAGACGCGTGGACGACGAGCGCGTTCTCGTGTGTGTTCCGACCTACAACGAGCGGGAGAGCCTTCACAACACGGTCATGCGGCTCCGCGCGGCCAACCCGGAGGTGGACCTTCTGATCATCGACGACGCGAGTCCCGACGGCACCGGGGAGATCGCCGATGGGATCGCAGCGGCCGATCCGCGCGTTCACGTGCTCCACCGCGACGCCAAGAACGGCCTCGGCGCAGCCTATGTGGCCGGTTTCGACTGGGGCCTGCGCCACGGCTACGACGTCCTGGTCGAAATGGACGCTGACGGCTCCCATCAGCCCGAGGAACTCCCGCGGCTGCTCGCCGCCCTGCGAGACGCCGATCTGGTGATCGGTTCCCGGTGGGTCACCGGGGGAGAGGTACGCAACTGGCCGCGTTCACGCCTGCTGCTCTCACGCGGAGCCAACGTCTACGTGCGGGCCGTCCTCGGCATGCCGCTGGCGGACGCGACCGCCGGCTTCCGGGCGTACCGGGCACCGGTTCTGCAAAGCCGCGATCTTGGACAGGTGGCATCACAGGGGTACTGTTTCCAGGTAGACCTCACCTGGCAGGCCTGGCGATCGGGGTTCCGGATTCTGGAGGTTCCGATCACTTTTGTCGAACGCGAACACGGACGATCGAAGATGAACCGCGCGATCGTGACGGAAGCCCTGTGGCGGGTAACCTGGTGGGCTCTGACGACCCGTCACGGCCGGCCGGCCGCGCCCGGCGAGCGCCACCGCTTGGCCAGTGCGGATACCGGCTACGTTCCCGCTGCGCGCGCAGACGGCGCGGACCACTCCGACCGCTCAACGACGGGCGTGTCTCCGTGAGCCGTGTCCTGGTAGGCCGTGTCCTCGTAAGCCGTGTCCTCGTGAACAGGCCCCCTGCGAACAGGGCGAACATGGGTGTGGCCGGCCGGAGGACCCGGTCGGCCACATCATCTGTCGACTGCTGCTGCCGCCGCCGCGAAGGTCGCGTCAGGCGGAGCGGCGGTCCTGACCGGTGCCCCGCAGAACGGCAAGTCGCTCGGCCAAGACCTCTTCGAGGTCGTCGGTGGTACGCCGCTCCATGAGCATGTCCCAATGGGTGCGCGGGGGCTTGCTCTTCTTCGGCTCCGGGACCTCGCCGTTGACGATGACCGACCCGGCACCACAGACACGGCACTCCCAGACCGCCGGGACCTCGGCCTCGGCGGCGAAGGGCATGGTGAACTGGTGGCCGTTCGGGCAGTCGTAGGACGCGGTCTGGCGTGGCGCGAGTTCAGTGCTGCGATCCGTCTCGTAGGACACCGCACCTAGCCGGCTGCCTCGCAGGATGCGCTCGCCCATAAAAAACCCTCCCGAGCGTCGGTACCAGTGAGGAACTCAGAATCACCAACGCACAGACCCTGTTCGACGTTCCCACGACGACAAGGCGGGTAACGAGATCGTGCTCACACTACGTAGAAGAACGATCGCCGTGACGCCGATTCCCGCCACGCACAGTCCGCGTGTGGCGCTGCTTGGCGTCACACGGTGCGCGATCGGTGTCGGCTTGCTGACACGTCCGGCCGGATTCGCGCGAATCGCTGGGATAGACCGGGTAACCGCCGAACGGACGGCATGGATAACACGAGTGGCGGCCGTCCGTGATCTGGCCCTCGGCGCCGGGTTGCTCACGGCGTCCACCCGAGGAGAACCCGAACAGATTCGGACCTGGTTGTGGGCGGGAATGCTCGTCGACGCGGCCGACGCGGCCCTGTTGGTCGTCGCAGGGGCACGCCATCAGGTCGCTCCGCTGTCGGCGGCGGTCGCGGTGGCGGCAGCCGCGTGTGGTCTGGCGGGCGCAGGTCCGGTTGCCGTGGCAGCGTCCCGGAACAAAGCCGAAACATCAGACGTCACACATCGGGAGCCGCTACGCGCCGAAGGCCTCGGTGCGCCGGTCGGCGAAGCCTGACACCGATGACAGGGAGGGCACCGTGACAGCGGAGCAGGTCGTGAAGACCGACGAGGAGTGGCGCCGGGAGCTTTCGCCGGAGCGGTACGCCGTGCTGCGTGACGCGGCGACCGAACCACCCTTCACCGGCGCATACACCTACAGCAAGGAAACGGGAATCTACCGTTGCGGCGCCTGCGGCAACGCCTTGTTCGACTCGTCCACGAAGTACGAGTCCGGTTCGGGTTGGCCGAGTTTCTTCCAGCCGGCCGTGGCCGAGGCGGTGGAGCTGGTGGAGGACAGGTCACACGGCATGATCCGGACCGAGGTACGGTGCCGACGGTGTGGATCACATCTCGGACATGTGTTCGACGACGGTCCGGAACCGACCCGTCAGCGGTACTGCATGAACTCCCTCGCGCTTGATCTCGACGTGGCGACCTGAGACCGCAACGCTGACGGGTCGTGGCGGGGCCGAGCACGCGCCGCCGCGACCCGGGTGCCTGCTCGGCCCTCCCCCGCCGGGTGTCCAAAGCGCCGATAATCGACATTATGTCAAGTAGAATGCACGCGAGCCCCCCGCGGTTCCGCAGAGTCGGCCAACGGCTGATCCGGTGAAAAAACCTCCGGACACCGCGGGGAAATCGGGCCGATGGTCCTGCGCCGGACAAGCGCCGTCCAAACGGGTTGAAACGCCTTAAGCTCATGTTAGGGCGCTGTCGGATGTGTGAGATAAATCGCCCCGCGCGGGCGGGAGTTCACCCGTGTGACTCGCGACACCCGACACGCTGGTTTATCAGGCGCACCATAATTGATATAGCGATCTGGGACGCCCGATCCGGACAGGTCCTACGAGCGGCACGCTAATCGCGGACCGCGGGAACGAGGAGTCCTCGATACCGGGGCGAGCTCATTTACTGAACACTGAACGTTGACAACGGCGGTGAACGTGACAACGGCGGTGAACGTGACATCGGTGATCAACTGGTTGGACGCACGCGCTCGCGAACAACCGCGCCAGACATACCTCAGGGAGGCACACGGCAACCGTTCTATTACATACAGCGAGATGTTGGCTCTGGTCCGTGGTTGGTGGGCCGATCTGGACGCGTGTGGCCCACCGGCCGGACGCCGGATCGCGATCGGCGTGTCCGACCCGCTCGACTTCGCGGTCGTCTTCCTGGCGACAATTGCCAGCGGGCGGCACGCTGTACCGCTGGATCCGGACTCGCCGCCCGCGGAACTGGAGCGTGCCCTTCGACGTGCGCGACCCGACCTGGTGGTGACCGATCGGTCACTACCGATTCCGGCCGGGGTGCGGCAGCTCAACCCGCGCCTGGCGGGTAACCGGCTCGAGGACGTCGACCGACCGGCCGCCACCAATTTTGATCAATGTCAGGGGATGCGGGGCGGAGTCCTGCTGGCGGGTTCGGGAACAGCCGGACCCGCCACTCAGGTCTTTCTCGACATCGATCAGCTCTCGCACGTCGCCGCGACCGTCGCCCGCCACCACCAACTGGGCCACACCGACATCGGCTACAACCCCCTGCCGCTGGTACACGTCAACACACAGGTGGTGGGGCTGCTTGCCACCTTGTGCAGCGGCGCGACCCTCGTTCTCGACCGCCGGTTCCGCCGCCGCGGCTTCTGGGGGATGATCAACAGGCAGCGGGTGACCTGGATCAACGCCGTTCCGGCGATCCTGGCGCTACTGGCCAGAGATCCACAGGTGGCCCGAGCCCATGACTGCCGCGTCCGGTTCGTGCGGTCCGCCGCGGCTCCCCTGCCCGTCGAGGTGTTACGGGCATTCGAGGCCGCAACCGGTATTCCCGTACTGGAAACATATGGCATGACCGAGGCCGGAAGCCTGATCACGGCCAATCCGCCGCATGGGACCCGCAAGCCGGGTTCGGTGGGCGTGCCGGTCGACAGCGAGGTCCGCGTCGTCGATGACAACGGCACGGTGTGCCCGCCCGACATGGTCGGCACGGTGCAGGTCCGCGGGCCAGGGGTGATTCGCGCCTATGCGGGTCCGACCGGCCGCGACAGATTCACCCACGACGGTTGGCTCGACACCGGCGACATCGGTTTTCTCGACTCGGACGGCTATCTCTTCCTGTCCGGCCGCACCGACGACGTGATCAACCGTGGTGGTGAGAAGGTGTATCCTCGCGAGGTCGAGGCGATCCTGCTCGCCGACCCACGGGTGCGCCACGCCGCGGTCGTGAGCCGGCCGGACGCCGTTCTCGGCGAGGTGCCCGTCGCGCTCGTCGTACCGGTGGACATCCCGGACGCCACGTTGCGCTATGACCTGGCGGAACGCTGCGAGGAAGGCCTCGCCAAATTCAAACGGCCGACCAGCATCGAGATCGTCTCGGACCTTCCGGCCAGACCTGCCGACCTGAGCCGGCGGGAGCGTCGGGCCGGGCCGACCACGGGACACTCCCATGCGGCCGCCTGACGATCCGCGCCTCCCATCCACCCTCCCATCCACATCCCGGTCGCATCGACATCCCGATTGACCCGACACTGAATACCGATCATCGCTGTTTCGTCGCCACCGGCGTCCCGTCGGCTTGCTACGGTGCAGTCCGGTCGGCCGTACAGACCGGCCGTCGTCCATCCCGACCCGGACGGCGTCCGCGTGGGTATGGGCAACCTCGTGGGTATGGGCAACCTTGGGAATCATCGACAGGTAAAAGGCAAAGAGGGTGCTATGGACGACGAGACACTCGCGGGATTCCTCGCCGACCTGGCTTCACCCGCGCCGGCGCCGGGTGGCGGAGCAGCCGCTGCTCTACAGGCCGCTCTGGGCGCGGCGCTGGTGAGCATGGTCTGCAATCTGACGATCGGAAAGCCCCGTTACGCCGCGCACGAGGCGACGATGCTCGCGGCTCGGACCGACGCAGACAAGGCCCGGGTCGAGGCGCTGGCGCTCGCCGACGCCGACGCCCGGGCGTTCGCGGCCGTCAGCGACGCCTACAAACTGCCGAAAGACACCGACGGCGAACGTGCCGAACGCAGTCGGGCGATCCAGGCCGCGCTGGTCGGAGCGGCCGAGGTACCGCTGCGGACGGCGGCGGTGGCGGCGGACGTGGTGGGGCTGTGCGCGGCGATTGTCGACGGCGCAAACGTCAACGTCCTCAGCGACGTGGGGGTGGCTGCCGCGTGTGCACGCGCCGCGTTGGCCAGCGCCGCGATCAATGTGCGGGTGAACACCGCGGCGATGACGGACGCGGTGAACCGGGACCGTGCCGCCGCCGTCCTCGCAGACCATCTGACGTCTGTGTCTGCAGCGGACGCAATCGTGCATATCGTCGGGGAGCGGATCGGATCATGAGATTGCTCGATGGGCGGTCCATGGCCGCCGAAGTCGGCCGGGGCGTGGTCGAGAACACCGAACGGCTGCGCCAGAAAGGGGTCGTGCCGACGTTGGCGGTGGTATTGCCGACAACCGACGCGGCCGCCCGGTCCTACGTGAAGGTCATCGAGCGCGGCGCCGCCAAGGTGGGTGTGCGCTGCATGATCCACGAGCTCTCCGGTGACCGCGCGGAGCTCCTGGCTACGGTCGACCGGCTCGCTGCCGACGACGAGGTGCACGGTCTGATCGTGCAGACTCCCCTACCGTCCGGGCTGTCCGCCAGTGAGATCGGAACCCACATCCCACCGCACAAGGACGTGGACGGGATGAACCCGCTGAGCCTGGGCCGCCTGGCCCTCGGCCTGCCGGGCTTCGCCCCGGCCACCGCCGCCGCGGTCCTGGAGATCCTGCACCGGGGCGACATCAAGCTGGAGGGCACCCGGGTGGTGGTAATCGGACGCAGCCCGGTGGTCGGCAAGCCCGCGGCCCTGCTGCTGCTGGCCGAGGACGCAACCGTGACGGTCTGCCACTCCCACACAACCGACCTGGTCTCGATCACACATGAGGCGGACGTCGTGGTCGCCGCGGTAGGCAGACCCAAAATGATCGGCAAGGGGTTCATCCGGCCTGGCGCCACTGTGATCGACGTTGGCACGAACGTCACCGAATCGGGCCTGGTCGGCGATGTGGATGCCGATGCGGTGGCATCGGTGGCGGGAGCGCTCACCCCCGTCCCGGGTGGCGTGGGACCGGTGACGACGATGTTGCTGCTGGCGAACACCACGAGCGCGGCCACCCGGTAGTTCGACACCGCCTCACCGGCCACCCGCCTCACTGGCCACCCGCCACCGACCCCGTGGCGCCCGTACCGCCTGTAGCGCGTTCAGGCGGTACGGGCGGCCGGTACCTGCGCCGCGAGACGAACGCGGTTCCGTCCGTCGGCCTTGGCCCGGTAGAGCGCCGCGTCGGCGGTCTCCAGCAGGACGGGTAGGTCCACCTCCGTGCCGCTGGCCGTGGCCACACCGACCGAGACGGTCACCGACACGATGACCGCGCCCGCGGACCGGCCATCGACGCGGCAGCGCATTCCAGCCACCTGGCGTCGGATCCGTTCCGCGGCATGGGCGGCGTTGTCCAGGTCGACCTCGCAGAGCAGGACGACAAACTCCTCACCGCCGAAGCGGCCGACCAGATCACGAGGGCGCGTGGCCGCCCGCAGGGCGTCGGCGACCGACGCGAGAACGACGTCGCCGGTCAGATGGCCGAACTGATCATTGACCTTCTTGAAATGGTCGATGTCCACAATGAGTACGGACATCGGCCGGCCCGCCCGCCGGACCCGGGCAGCCTCACGTTCGGCTACCTCACGCCAGTACGCCGGGCTGGCCAGCCTGGTCTTGGCGTCGGTACGCGCGGCCGCGAGCAGTTCCGCGTGCAGCAGACCGCGCTGGAGCAGGAGTGCCGGCGGGGTGGCCGCGAGCATGAGCAGCGGATGCGCGGTCCACAGCACCGCGATGACAATCGCGGAACACATCTCGGTGGCGGCGACCGTGAGCATCTCGCGGCCACCGCCCCCGAACGGGCGACCTACCGGAATCGAACGCACCATACTGGAACCTACCGTATTAGAACCTACCGTATTAGAACGTACGGTATTGGAACGTACGGTATTGGAATGTGCCGGAACGGGATGCCTGCGCCGCAGCGTGCCGTGCAGAAGAACTCTGTTGATCACCGTGTAGGTGACGACAGCAAGAAACAACGCGCCGATGCGCCCGGCGGAACCGACCAGCGTTTCAATTCGGTATGGTCCCTGCGTTGGAGCAAGTGCGAGGTGCACGATGGATGCACAGAAACCGGACACGCCTAGAGCCGCCGCGTTGAAAAGCTGTTTGTACCGTGGCTGCGGGCCGATCCCGGCCCGGAAGAGGCAGTAGAGCGGAAGGTGCAGGACGGCCGCGTACACCGGTGGGAGGAGAAGCACGACGGGCAGCGTCCAGGTCGACAGCAGATCCCGGTACGGCTCCTCTTCCCGGTGACCCGGCGCACCGAGATGTCGCGACGTCTCGATGGCCAGCCGGCCGAGGAGGATGAAGGCCCCGAACGCGAGCAGATCCGCGAATCGGAGGGGAAACTCGACGAGGCCCACCAGCGCGACCGCCAAACACAGAAGATCAACACTGATGACGTAACGGACCAGCAGCGGGGGAAGAGATCGGATCTCGAAGTCCGCCGTATGGCCGGCCAGCCATTCCCGCACACCTCGCAACGCCCGACTCCCGGCCCATCCGGAATGGGACGGCAGGCGGCCGTCGCGCCGATCGACGGATTCCGTTCCTACTGTTCCGACCGTTCCTACTGTTCCAACGACTTCGATCGTTCCAACGACTTCGATCGTTTCAACGGTTTCAACCGTTTTAGCCGAATCAACCGTTCCAAGAGGGTCAGCTGTTCCGGCAGAGTGCGTCATTCTCACGTGCGGAGGTAACGCAATGCGTGACATCATCTGGGGTTGACCTTCCTCGATCGCTCCGTCCCGGTTCGACCCGTCCCGGTCTATTACTCACAGTGCGCCCTTGGAAACAAAGAGTACGAAGGATCGACCCGCAACCGCAACCACTTTCGATGATGTCCCGACATGCAGGCCGTCGGGCGATGTGTAGGGGCGAACCGATCCGCACCACGCCCCCATCCCCCCGACAACCTGTTCGCGCAGGTCAGCGCGTGGACGAGCGAGTCGATCAACCGGTTGTGCGAGCGACCGCCTCGACCATCGCCGCGGTCAGAGCGGCCACGTCGGGACACGTCATGACGTACGGCGGCATCGCGTAGACGAGCCGGCCGAAGGGGCGGACCCAGACCCCCAGCTCCACCAGCAACGGCTGGATCACCCGCAGATCCACGGGTTCGCGGGTCTCGATCACCCCGATCGCGCCGAGCGTCCGGACGTCGGCGACACCGGCAAGCTCGCGAGCGGGCGCCAGCCCCTGTTCCAACCAAACTTGAAGATCACGAACACGCTGTCGCCACGGGCTCGCCGACAGCAGGTCGATACTGGCGTTCGCGACAGCCGCGGCCAACGGGTTACCCATGAACGTCGGCCCGTGCATGAACGCGCCCGCCTCGGACGCGCACACCCCACGTGCCACCTCATCCGTGCACACGGTCGCGGCCATCGACAGGTAGCCGCCGGTCATGGCCTTTCCCACACACATGATGTCTGGGCTGATCCCGGCGTGGTCGCAGCCGAACAGCTCCCCCGACCGACCGAAACCGGTGGCGATCTCGTCCGCAATCAGCAGGACGCCGTGGGCGTCGCACAGCTCACGCAGGCGAGTGAGCCAGCCGGGCGCGTAGAAGCGCATCGCCCCGGCTCCCTGAACGACCGGCTCGACGATCACAGCGGCGATCTCGTGCTGGTGCTGGTCGAGCAACCGGGCGATGTCGGCGACATCGTGCTCGGCGCAGGGTTCGTCGAAACGCGGTCGCGGTGCCGGCGCGAACAGGTGACGCGGGAGCAGGCCGGTGAACAGGTGATGCATGCCGGTGTCGGGGTCGCATACGGCCATGGCGCCGGATGTATCACCGTGGTACCCACGGCGGACGGTGAGCAGTCTCGTCCGCCCGGGCCGTCCGGTCCCCCGCGCGTACTGCAACGCCATCTTGATCGCCACCTCGACGGCGACCGACCCGGAGTCGCTGAAGAACACCTTTGCCAGCGGTGCCGGGGTGATCGCAACCAGAGTCTGCGCGAGCGTCACCGCGGGGGCGTGGGTGAGTCCCCCGAACATCACATGCGCCATGTCGTCGAGCTGGGCACGGATGGCCTGGTCGAGGACAGGGTGGGCGTATCCGTGAATCGCGGCCCACCACGACGACATCCCGTCGATCAGCTCCCGGCCGTCGGCCAGCCGCAGCCGCACCCCGGCCGCCGAGGCCACCGGGAACACCGGCAGCGGGTCGGTCACCGACGCGTACGGATGCCACACATGCGCCCGATCGCCGGCGAGCAACTCCCCCACGTCGCTGTACCGGCCTGATCCCCACCCGCTGTTCCCCATACCGCATGTCTACCGCGCAACACGACCGGCCCCGGTAGCCTGCACGAACCTGTCACACTGGAGGCACCGACGGCGGACAGGGGCGGTAGAGGACAGAGGCGGTAGAGCAGCCGGTCCGACGCTCCGATGTCGGTTCCGCTCCCCTACCCCATCATGATCGATATCGGTGCACTCCTCGCACTCTGACTCACCGCCTACTCACTGCCTGTCTGATCGCTGCCAGGAGCGGCGGCGTTTGTGGGGGTCGGTACCCGGAAAGACCATCACCGACAGCGGTATCGGTCTCGCCCGGGGAAGGTCACCGTGTTTCAACTGATCTGGATCGTGCTCACCGGTCTCGTCATCGGCCTGCTGGCCCGCCTCGTCGTCCGGGGCCAGCAAAAGATCCCTTTGTGGCTCACGATAATCATCGGGATCATCGGCGCGCTGATCGGCAACATCATCGCTGGGGCGATCGGCGTCGCCCACACCGGTGGCGTCGACTGGATACGTCACATCCTGCAGGTCGGTGTCGCCGCCGGGCTCGTCGTCCTCATAACACCCGTGTGGACGAACCGACAGTCCCAACACAGCGACAGTCGTCATTGACAAGAATTCGTGACTTAGAGCGACCGACAATAGGGGGCGCGGCGTCGCGGGGCCGAAGCACGCACCTCGCGATCTACGCGCACTCCAGCCCCGCTCCTTGATCCGCATTCCTTGATCCCCACTCCATGCGGTGCGACGAGTGGAAGGACGACGTCAGGAGACGCCGGTTTTCGGGTGGAAAACGTATGTCAACCATCCACTCGTGCAGGGCCGGCTACCTGCCCGGTTTGCACCAGTGACCGGTGGCTACCAACCGAGGACGGCGGCGATCCGCTCACGGTGGTGGGCGACGCCGGCGAGCTGGATCGGAAGGCCGAGGTGACACTGGGCCGTAAGAGCGGTAGGTGCGTACCGCGTAGGCAGGACGCTTCTCCCCTGCGCTGGCCTGCGGCCTTGCCGTCTATCGGATCAGCCGGACGTGGACGGGGAGATCGAGGTCGGCCCATGCACGGTGGTCGGCGGTGAGGACTTCGGCCGGGGTGCTGCGCACCGCCAAGGCCAGACAGCAACGATCGCCGAGGGACAAGGCCCGTCCGCCATCAAGTACACGCATCGCTCCAGCGAGCATGGCGTCTTCCTCGGATAGCGGCCAGTCCGCGTAGCTCCGCCACCGCGTCCTGCTAACGCTCCAGGACGAGCCGCTGACCAGCCATCAACAAGTGCCACAGCCCATGCTGTCAGCGCCCGATACCCCGTGGCGACCGTTGCGCTCTCGGCTGGACGTCGAGGCAGTCCACAAATTTGTACGGCTTCATCCCGCTGCGGTATGCACCGAGCCGATTACTGCATTGTTACCCGAC
>NZ_CAUVXI010000013.1:0-26330 GCF_963555845.1 Protofrankia sp. Cas8
TGGATGGCTTCGAGACTGCGCATCGGATCAAGCAGCGAGGTCGGACGCGGGACACCCCGATCATCTTCCTCACCGCGATCGACCGGGAGCCGCACCACGCCTTCCGCGGTTACGCGGTCGGTGCGGTCGACTACATTGCCAAGCCGTTCGACCCGTGGTTGCTGCGCGCAAAGGTCACGGTGTTCGTTGAGCTGTTCGAGAAGAACGAGCGGGTCGCCGAGCTTGCCCGGGCCAGGGTCCGGGACTTCGATCTGCTGACCGAGGTCGTCGAGCGACTGTCCGCTCTCGAGGTGGTGCTGGAGGGGGTGTCCCCTGGCAGGCCCGAGGAGACGATAGCCGCAGCCGCGGCCGAGGTACGCGGTCTGGTGACACGGTTGGCGCCGTTCGCCCGGCCCAGCGGCGCCGGAGTCGCCGGGTCCTGACCGGGTCCGGTCAGGACCCGGTCTACCAGGTGATCGACGAAGCCGGTGTCAGCGCACCGACCTCGTCGATCGTCGATCTGTGATTACACGTCGGCGATCAGGCCTTCACAGCACCCGGCGTGCCGTCCTCGATGACCCACTTGCTGTGCAGGAACATCTCGGAGTCCTGCTTGGTGAAGTCCCGCACCGCCCGAAGCTCGGCGGTCCAGTCTTCCTGGGTGATCGTGGACAGGATGTACCCACGGTAGTCGGAGTCGAACATCTTGATGTGCGGGTTGTCGGGGATCGCCTTCCCGATGATCGTCGGGAACGGGATGGGTAGCACGGTGCTGATCGACGTGCCGACCAGCTCGGTCGCGACCACGGGCGAGTTCGGGTCGCGGAAGTCGGTGTGCAGGTCGTTGATCAGGAACGCGTGGATGTCGCCGGTCAGGACTACCGGGTTGGACAGCTTGCTGTCGTACATGCCCTGCAGGACGGTGCGGCGCTCGGCCGCGTAGCTGTCCCAGAACTCGCTCCAGTACTGGACCGTCGGACTGGGATCGATGTCCAGCTGGGCCATCAGGATCTGCTGGGGGAAGACGTTCCACAGCGTCTTGGCGTTGGTGAATCCCTTCAGCAGCCAGTCACGCTGTGGCGCGCTCAGGATGCTACGGGTCGGCTCCTGGTTCTCGGTGCAGTTGACGAACTGGCCGCTGCTCACGCCGTTGTCGTCGCATGCGTGCGCGTCGCGATACTGGCGGGTGTCAAGGACGCTGAACTCGGCCAGCTTGCCGTAACGCAGCCGGCGGTACAGCCGGTAGTCCTGGCGGACCTTGTTCGGCAGCGGCATGTTCTCCCAGTACGCCTGGTAGGCGGCATTGCGACGCACCAGGAACGCGTCCTGCGGGCTGTTGTCCTGATTCGTCTGGAAGGTGTAGTCGTTGTCGACCTCGTGGTCGTCCCAGGTCACCGCCCACGGGTGGGCGGCGTGCGCGGCCTGGAGGTCGGGGTCCGTCTTGTACTGGGAAAGGCGCACCCGGTAGCCGGCGAGGTCGTACGGCTCCAGATTGGCGTGCAGCCGGGACCGTCCGGGCTTCGGCTTGGATTCGTAGATGTAGTCACCGAGGTGGAAGACGATGTCCAGGTCCTGCTCGGCGATGTCCCGGTAGGCCCGGTAGTAGCCCTCTTCGAAGTTCTGGCAGGAGACGTGGGCGATCTTCATCGCGGGGATGTTCCAACCCGCGCCCGGAGCGAGGCGGGTATGCCCGATGGGGCTGCGGTAGCCGTCAATCTCGAACGCGTAGTAGTAGTCCCACGCCGGGAGCAGGCCCTCGACCTCGATGTGGAGGCTGTGCGCCCACTCGGGCGTGGCGGTTGCCGTGCCGGTGCGGACCACGTGGGTCATGGCCTCGTCGTCGGCGACCATCCACCGGACCTTGTAGTTGGCGTTGGGCATGCCGCCGTCGGGGTCAAGCGGTGACGGAGCGAGCCTGGTCCACAGGACGACACCGTGTGACGTCGGCTCTCCCGACGCCACGCCCAGCGTGAAGGGGTAGCTTTTGATCTTCGGTGCACTTATCCGCGCGGCCGGCAGCGACGCGGTCGCGATTCCGGCCGCGGACAGCCCGGACACCACGAGAAAACCGCGGCGTGCCAGGCTCGGGTTGATCGAATCAATAGAATCCATAGCCCCCTCCAAGACTCGAATGGTCTACCTACGGAATGGTGTGCAGGACGGCCTTCCCCGCCGACCGGCCGTGGTCGGCCCTGACGGGGGCGAGCTGGCCACCTCAGTGCTTCTCGGATTTCAGCATCGCGTGCTGTCCGGGTGGTAAACGCATCGAAAATCGTTAACAAAGGATTAATCAATGAAGAAGGGTTCAGCGAAAAAACTCTGCCGGGTGCGCACGATTGTTTTTATCTATGGATCGATTGAATGTATGAATATACGGGGACGGTCAACAAATTGTTGACCAGTAGCTTTTTTGTGGTGGCGGGGTGTGACGGCTTGGGCGCGGGAGGGTCCGATGCCGGTCGTCCGTGGCGCCCCGCACTCCTTGGTCATGATCCATATTGCGTGATCGCGCTGCCGGGGCGACAACGTGCTGATCGACGGTATGTGGATGTAGTAAGACGCGGATATTGCGCCTATAATCCGGGCGGATAAGTTGATCGTGGGCACGTTGATCGGCGTGCTGGTCCTGCTCTTGATCAGCATCGTGGCCGATGTTCGGGGGCGTTGTGGGATATCAGGTGGGAGTCGACCTGGGCTCGGCCAACACCGTGGTCGCTGTGGCCGACGACGGTTGGCCACAGGTGCTGGCGATCGGCGGCGGAACCGACATTCCGACCGTCCTCTACGCCGCGCCCGGCGGTGAGATACAGGTCGGCCGGGCGGCGCAACGCCGCGCGGCCGCCGATCCGGGCCGGGCCGCCCGCGGCTTCCCGCGACAGGTGGGTGATCCGACGCCCATCCTGCTCGGTGACGCTGCCTATACCCCCCAGGCACTGGTGGCACGTCTGCTCGGCTGGGTCGTCGCCGCGGCCACCCGGCTGCGCAAGGCACCGCCTGATCACGTGGTCGTCGCTCATCCGGCCAGCTGGTCGCAGTTTCGGTGCGATCTGTTCACCGAAGCCGTCGGCCAGGTCGATGCCGCAGTCCCCATCACGGTGTGCTCCGCTGCCGACGCTGTCGGCGCGCTGCTCAATCGTCGGGGAGCGGCGACCCCCGGGGCATTCATGGGCATCTACGACCTGGGCGCGGGCTCCTTCGAGGCCGCGGTGCTGGCCGCGATGCCCGCCGGATTCCAGATTGCCGGTACCCCGGCTGGGATCACCCGCGCCGGTGGCATGGACATCGATGAGATCCTGCTCGCCTATGTCCTGCGCATGTTTGGTGACACCGCGTCCGGTCTTGACGACACGAATCCCGCGACGGCCACGGCTCTGCGCCGGTTACGGTATGAGTGCGCCCAGGCAAAGGAGATTCTCTCCGAGGACGACGTGGTTGATATTCCGGTTGACCTGTCATCGCTGGGTCTGCCCCAGGCCGGCCGCGATGCCATGCCGGAATCCGTGCGGTTGACCCGCGACGAGTTCGAGGCCCTTATCCGACCGATGGTGGACGACACGGTCCGGGTGTTCGAGCGCGCACTTCGTTCGGTTCCGGCGACGTCCGCGGACCTGTCAATGTTGCTCCTGCTCGGCGGCTCGAGCCGGATTCCCCTGGTTGGCCGGGTCCTCACCGAGGCATTCCCCGGCATCGGACGGCAGGAGGTCGGCTCGCCCGGCGATGTTGCCCTCGGTGCGGCGCTCATTGCCGCGCAGGGCGCGCACCAGACCGCGCCCCCACTCCAGACGGTGATCATTGCGCCGCCGGCATTGAGTGTCCCGCCGGCGTTGAGTGTCCCGCCGGGTTCGCAGATGCTTCCACCGTCAGGTCCGCCGGTGCGGTCAGTTCCGCCGATTTCGAGCAGCTGGCCCGGGGGAGCCCGGCCGTCGCCGAGCATGCCGCCCACGATCAGCGTGCCGCGGGCCGGGAACGCAGCGCCGGTCCCGGTCACCTCGGTCGAACCGGCCCACGCGGCCCACGCGGCCCACGCGGCCCGTCGGACGAAAAGGCGCGCGTTCACCGGCTTTGTCGGCACCCGACGGGGAATCGTCTCGGTGGCGGCCACGGTGCTCGTCCTGATCACGGCTACAACGGCCGGAATCGTCGTGACCGCCGACAACAGTGGGTCAGGTACCCCGGTCCCCTCGGCGTCGCTGTTCGCGGTGGACCCGGTCCAGACGGTGGCCGCGCCGAGCGAGGCGTCGGTCCGCCCCGACAACGTCGTCCTCGCCTCCGGTTCCAGCGAGGTCGCACCGATCACAGAAACTGCCTACGCGCTGTTCCGCCGGCAACAGAGCGGCGTTGCGGTCCGCGTCGAATCGACGTCCACCGACGACGGCTTCACGCGGCTGTGCCAGGGCAAGATTGACATAGCCGGGGCCTCCTTCGCATTGAACACCGCGTTCAAGGGCGATCCTGGCTGCGCCGACCGGGTCGCCGAGTTCGAGATCGCCCACAACACGCTGCCGGTCATCGTGAATCCGGCGAACACCTGGGCGCGGTGTCTGACGCTCAGCCAGCTCACAAACGTCTGGAAGAAGGGGTCGACAGTCACCAGCTGGAATCAGATCGATCCGAGCTTCCCGAACGAGCCGGTGGAGTTGTTCGGCCCGGCTCCGACGTCCGTCCACGGCCAGGTTTTCAACAACGAGGTGAACGGGGCGAGCGACAACGTCCGTGGGTACCGCGCGGTTGAGCTGGAAGCCGTGGCGCAGAACGTCGCCCAGAACAAGGACGCACTGGGCTTCCTCGACTTCCCGACGTTCGAGACCTACGGCAACAAGATTCGCGGCCTGGAGCTCGACAATGGCAGCGGCTGTGTGTCGCCCTCGGTGGTGTCCGCCGGGACCGGCACCTATATCCCGCTGTGCAAACCGCTCTACCTGTATGTGAGCAAAGAGGCCCTGCGTAAGCCGGCCACCGCCGCATTTGTCAACTTCTATGTGCGTAACGGCAAGGACATCGCGTTCAGGTCCCACGAGGTGCCGCGTAACGACGAGACGACGACAGGCAACATCAACCTTGCTGAGAAGCTCACTGCGGGGGTCGGCCCGGTCACAACATGACTGTGTCCGACGTGGGGCGTCGGACTGACAGGATCCCGTATTCAACCGTCGCGTATTCAACCGTCGCGTATTCGCCCGGCTGGCACGGCCGACAGTCACTCTTCGTCGGTGGATGGGGTACGTGCCGGCGCCAGGCGGCCCCGCGACGCCGCGTCCCCTATTGCCGGTCGCTTTTAACGATGTGAATCTGATGCTCCTACCACAACACCAGATTCACATCGTTTCCAAAAAGCGCCCGGATAGAAGATCACTATCCCGGCCTCTTCCGCCTTGCCGGCCGGGCGCGGACGGCCCGTGCGCTGATCGAACGATACTTCTCAACCTCCCCCTAGGGCCTGCTTCCTGGATATGGGTGGGGGCGATACCAGTGAAGATCCAGAAAGCAGGCCCTCATCGTCGCGGGGGCTATTGCGGGCAGGGGTCGGAGTAGGGAACCTGCGGAGCCCACTGCGTCCACCGCTCGCGGCTGAGTCGGAAGCGGGGATCCGCGCAGGCGGTCCGGGCAAGCGTGTCCGGACCGGTCGACAGCACCCGTAGATCGCCGTTGGAGCCGCCGGCCGCGAACGCGTAACCGTCTCCCGACACCGCAAGTCGGCTGACGGCCTTGTTCCGGTCGACGAGCCGGGTCAGTTCGACGGGTTTCGCGGTGGCGTCCCAGAACACGATGGCGCCGTCGGCGCCGGCGGACACCAGCAGACCGTCCGCGCCGAAGGCTGCGCCGGTCACGCGATCGTCGTGGGCGCTCAGGATGGCCGTCGCCCGCGGTTTGACGGGGTCCGTCAGATCCCACAGCCGCACCGTATGATCGTCACCACCGGTTACCGCGGCACGTCCATCCTGACTGAAGGCCACCGTTACCACCGCACCGATGTGTCCGGTCATGGTGGCGACCTGGTGGGGCTGCGCCGGGTCGGTCAGATCCCATAGCCGCACGGTTTCGTTCACGGCAGCGGTGGCGAGAAGCCGACCGTCCGGGCGCAGTGCGATGTCGGTCACCAGCCCGCTGCGGTTGGTCAGAAATGTGAGCGATGTCGGATGTCGCGGATCGCTGATGTCCCACAGCCCGACCGTTCCGTCCGCACCCACCGTCACCAGCAGTCTGCCGGAGGTGTCGAACACGAGCCGGACCACCGGGCTGATATGACCGTCGAGCCGGCTGACCCCGCCGGCAGCACCGGTTCCGCCGGTTCCCCCGGTCTCCCAGGTCCGGTCGGCCCAGAGCCGGGCGGTGTTGTCGCCGCCGCCGACCGCGAGGCTGCGGCTGTCCGCGCTCAGCGCGACACCGCTTGCCGGCCCGGTCACCGCCGGGCTGAGTTCGGCGGCCAGGGTCGGCTTGCCGCGGTCGCTGAGATCCCACAGCCGGACCCGGCCGTCGGCGTCGACCTCGGCGAGGGTCCGGCCACGGGCGTCCCAGGCGACATCGATCACCGTCGCGCCGCGTTGTGGCAGCGACACCGCGGATGACGCGACGAATGACGCGACCATGGCGCGCCGTGCCTGGGTCGTCGGGGCGATCCGGTATGCGGCGACGGCGAGTTGGCCGGCCAGCTCTGGGTCGCGCTGACGCTGTGTGTCCGCGTTGCCGGCAAGCTGCCGGGATACCGCGGCTCGGTCCACGCCCGTCGGACCGCTGTTTCGGCCTGCGGTTGCGACGGCCAGGACGGACGCCGTCGCAACCGCCGCCGTGAGACAGCTGAGCAGGACAAGCCCGCGTCGGCCCAGGCGCCGGCGGCGTGGGGCGGGCGTCACGGGGGCGGCCATTGGTCGGGCTGGCATTGATCCGGCTGGCATGGACCCCGCCGGCGCCGGCGATACCGCGGGGTACGGCGATACCGCGGGGTACGGCGAGACCGGTACCGGCGAGACCGATACCGGTCGCGGCGGTCGCGGCGGTACCGGCGGTACCGATGGGACGAGCCCCACGGTGCCACCGCCGTCTGCCGGCGCTGGCGCCGCCGCCGAATCACGCTGCGGGAGCGCCAGGCGTCGGCGCGATCGACCGCCCCCCGCGGATCCTTTGCGCAGCCGTCCCGTCGATCGTCGGGTCGTTTCGGGTCCGCCCAGGCTCGCGGGGTCCAGGCTGCCCGTCAGGACGGCCCGCAGCGCGTCCGCACTCGGGCGTTCGGCTGGATCCTTGCGCATCGCGCGGGCGACCAGTTCGCGCAGGTCGTCGGGGATACCAAGAAGGCGTGGCTCGTCGTGGATGATCCGATAGAGGATCACTTCGGTAGGTCCTTCGCCCCATGCCGGATGGCCGGTCCCGGCGAAGATGACCACGCTTCCCCAGGCGAACACGTCCACGGCTGACGTGACGCCCTCGTCGAGGATTTGCTCGGGCGCCATGTAGGCGGGTGTGCCGATCGGTTGTGCGCCGACATGGCTGATGTTGGTCAGAATGCTTGCCGACCGGGCGAGCCCGAAGTCGATCACTTTGGGGCCGACCGGTGACAGCAGCACGTTGGCCGGGGTCAGGTCGCGGTGGATGATGCCGGCATTGTGGATGGCGCTCAGTGCCGTTGCTACGCTCAGTGCGAGATGTTCAAGGTCGGCGGGTCGCAGCGGGCCGCGGGCGCTGACCATCCTCGACAGCGTCGGTCCCTCGACGTATTCGGTGACAAGGTAGGGCTGGGGGCCGTCGGGGTCGGCGTCGAGTACGGCCGCGGTCGCGAAGCGCTTCACCTTGCGGGCGCTTTCGGCCTCACGCCGGAACCGGGCGCGGAACTCGGGGTGTTCGGCGAGATCCGGGCGGATCACCTTGATCGCTACCCACTGGCCGTCCTGGCCGGAAGCGTCGGGGCGGGAGGCGAGGAAGACGGCACCCATCCCGCCCTGCCCGAGGCGGCCTGCGACGCGGTACGGTCCGAGCTCGCGGGGGTCGTCCGGCCGCAGCGGAGCCACGACAGCGCCCGACACGGGCGGTGGCGTCGTTCCCGGCACGGCTGCACCCCCCGGAAACGCGTCGACTTCCATGGTCCGATAGTGGTGTCACGGTACGCCACGCCCATGGTGGGGCGTCCAGAGCCTCGTGGCACCGGATGTTCGATCGCGATCATTCTCGCGCACCCGCCGCCGTCAGGGCAATCCCGTTATGGCGGGCGGCTCGGCGAGTTCAGCCGGATAGCGTGCCACCCGCGGGATCCTCACCCGGCGTAATCAGACTGCCGAGAGCGGCCAACCGTGCGGGAACGGCCTGGTAATAGGACCACACCCCGCGTTTGTCACGGGTGAGTAGGCCGGCGTCTACGAGCACCTTGAGGTGGTGGCTGATCGTGGGCTGGGTCAGTCCCAGTGGTTCGGTCAGCTCGCACACGCACGCCTCACCGCCGGCATGGGCGTAGATCAAGGAGAGCAGCCGCAGCCGGGTGGGGTCGGCGATGGCCTTGAGGACACCGGCGAGCTGGGCGGCCGCCTCGGCGGAGAGGGGTTCGCGCGAGAGCGGGGTGGCGCAGGCCCAGTCCGCATTCGCGGATGCCTCCGTCCCGAAACGGATGCTGGTCGCGGTCATGACTTCAGCATGCCTCGGCTATTGACAGCCGTCTATGGCTGGGGCACGCTCGACACCATCGAGATATAGATGTTTGTCGATGTCTGGAGTTTGGTCATGATGGCGAGCCGGGTGCAACTGGCACTGAACGTCTCGGATGTGGATGTGGATGTGGATGCGGATGCTGGCGAGCTGTTGACCGTCATCACCCCCGCCCCGTGACCGCCGGGCAGACCCCGCCGCTGGCACGGCGGCTCGCGGCGGAGGCGGTCGGCAGCATGCTGCTCGCCAACCTGATGTTCGACCTGCCGGCGGTATCGATCTCCACCCATCACCGGGCGTCCGGACCACACCTGCTGTCGGAGGTCGTGGCGACCGCGGGCCTGCTGCTTGTCATCTTCGCGCTGGCCCGACCCATCCGCGACGACATCGATGCCAGGGTCCGCGCCCTGCTCGCGGATCTTGTCCCCGCCGACGTCTGATCATCTGGGACGTCCGCAATGCCGGGCACTCTTACCCGGGCGGCAGCATGCGCGTCGGGCGCATCACGACCTCGGTGACGGTTGTGTGGATGGGCAGCGCGAGCACCGCCGTCACCATCTCGGCGACGTCCTGCGGCGCCATGAGCGCGTCTGGCGCCCAGGGCCGGCCCTCGGCCTGGAGCACCCGGCGCTGCATGGCGGTCGCCGTCCGGCCCGGAAGCATCGTGCACACGCGGACGTCGGCGTCGGCCACCTCTGCGCGCAGGCTGTCCGCGATCGCGCGCAGCGCGTGCTTGGTGGCGGCATACTGGCCGATCTTCGGGCTGGCGGAGATGCCCTGGGTCGAGTTGACGAAGATGACGTCCCCGCCGCAGCGTCGGCCGGCGCACAGCAGATCCGGGAGCAGGAGCTGGGTGAGGGCGTAGGGCGCACGGACGTTCACCGCGTACTGGTGGTCAAGGTCGCTGATGTCCGCGTCCGCCATGGGCGAACGTTGATAGGCACCAGCCGAGTGGATCAGGATGGACAGGCCGCCGAACTGCCGGCGGACAGCCTCGGCGAGCTCGGCCCGGGCATCGGTGTCGGTGATGTCCGCCCGGTGGAGGTGGATCTCGGCTCCGTGGCCGCCCGCCTGCGCGGCCAGCGCGTCCAGCGCGGGCTGGTCCCGGCCGGTCGCGATGACCGACGCGCCCGCGACGGCGAGCCGCACGGCGATGGCGTGTCCGATCCCGCTGGACGCGCCGGTCACCAGCGCCGTGCGGCCGACCAGCTCCGGCGGCCGATGCGCGGTCATGCGCGGCCGAGATGGTCCGCAAGGCGGTGAAGCCCCGCCACCGCCTCGGGGAAAGCTCGGGTATCCGGGTGGGCTGTGGTCACAGCCGCCTACGGTACGCCCGAGGTGTCCTCGTTCCGGGCACTCCAAGTCCGCATCAGGCCGGGGGAGCTCCCATGGCGTGCAGGTCGGCCTCCATCTGGTCGATTTCGATCGCCTGGTTGATGACCATCGCCCGGGCCAGTGCCCGCACATCGGGCTCCTGTGCGCGAGCCGCGGCCTCCTGCGCCATCGTGAGCCCGCCACGGTGATGGCGGATCATGAGGGCGAGGAAGAGGGTGTCCAGCTCCCGCCCGGAGGCCTGCGACAGCTGGCCCAGTTCTGCGTCGGTGGCCATTCCGGGCATCCGCGTAGAATTCGTGGTTGCCCCGTCATGCCCGGAAGCGTCATGCCCGGAGCTGTCATGCCCGGAGCTGTCATGGCTCGCCAGGTGCACGGATCGCATCCAGCCCATCGGCGGGTCGGTTGAGATCTGCGCCAGGCCCCACTGGGTCAGCCACGCCGACATGATGCCGATTTCCCGCTGTTGGGTGAGCGCAACGTCCTCGGCGACACCACGTTGTGTCATGTCGGCGCCCCCGCGGAACTCGACCATTGCTATCTGGACGGCCTGGGCATGATGGGCGGACATGTCGCGGGCGAACCCGGCGTCCACGGAACCCTCGCCGGGAGCCTGGTCGACAAGCCCGCGCAGGCCTGCGCCTGCGGCCAACAGGGCGACCACCAGGGCCAGCACCAGCGGCACCCAGCGGGAGGCTCGCCGTAGCCGCGCCGTCCGGGCGCCGCCTGTGTCGTCGCCGCCTGTGTCGTCGCCGCCCACCTCGGGCCTCTCGGTGGCCACGCTGCGCTCAGCCCTGCATCGGCGGGTTGAACACGAACGTCCGCTTGCCCACCTGGACCCGGGTGCCGGGGACAAGCGGAGCCGGGTCGTGCGGGTTCAGCGGTGTCCACACTGTCGCCTCGGGCGGCGCGATGTAGGTGCCGTTCGCCGAGCCCTGGTCGGCGATGACCGCGTCCCACCCGCTGAGCGTGATGACCGCGTGGACCCGGGACACCGCACTCTCGCCGTCCTCGAGCATCAGCGGGCGGGCGCGACCCGCCTGTACCGCCTCGTCCCGGTCGGGCTGCCGGCCGATCACCAGGTTGGTATCGACGTGGACCTCGGTGCCGTCGTCGAGGAGGATCACCCCGATCGTCGGTCGGGGGCCCCAGACCGGATTGCCGGTCTGCCGGGCCAGCGACAGTCCGCATTCGGTGCAGTAGGGCGCGTCGGGGTGGTTGAAGTGGTCGTTGGTGCAGAGGATTCCCTCGACCTGCGCTTCGGACTGGCCGGGCAGCATGGTCGGGGCGTCCTGGTCGTCGAACAGGTCGGCGACATCGAGACCGCGGCCGGGCAGTTCGGTAAGCGCCTCGCTCTCGGTGTCCTCCATCCGGGCGGCCGCCGAGTCCCGGCCTGCGAGTTCGGTCGGCGGGTCGCCATCGGCGGCCGTGAGCGCGGCGAAGTCCGCGGCCTGGGTGGGCTGTCCGCTCTTGGGCCAGTGCGCCCCTTGCGCGATGTCCTGGCTGTTGAGTGGGGCCAGCGCCGGTGGCGCCGTGGACATCGACGACATCGGCGACATCGGCGACATGGACTCGGGGGAAGACCCTGCCCCCGCTCCAGCACCCGACGACGGGATCGGCTCCGCCGAGGTCATCGGGTCGCGCGGCCCGCCGATTTCAGCCAGGAAGTCCTCCTCTGCCCCCCTGGGCACGACCGGTATTGGCGAGTCGGAGATCACCAGTGACGCTCCGATACCGGGTACGGCGCCGATTCGCAGGTCCAGCGGGAAGGCTTCGCGCGTCGGCTCGCTCACGGCGCCGACGATGCCGCCGGGCCCAACTGTGCCAACCGGCCCGATGTCAAGTCGACCGACCTCGGCGGGTAGGAGGCGGTCCACCCAGGTGGCCGACTCGGCGCCGGACAGGGCAAGTGGGGTCGGCCCGTAGGCGGCCAGCTCCATCGAGCCGTGGATCAGCGCGGCCAGACGGTCACCCACCCCGGCCAGCAGGGTGAAGTCGGGTACGGCGTCCGGGTCGGCGTCCGCGAGCAGCCCCGCAACCCGGCGTACCAGCCGTCGGCCCGTAGTCGACGCCGGCCCCGAGTCACCGGCGACCTCGGCGCACATCGCCAGCAGCGTCTTGGCTACCTCGTGAGTCTCGGGACGCCCGGCGCGGGCGACGACAAGGACTCCCGGCAGACGGACCACCACCCCGGTCTCGGCTCCGCGTCCGGTCACCACCTCGACCCGGAAACGGTCAAGTCCCGCCATCGTCGCGCCCCTCGTCCATCGTCCCTGCAGCGTCCCTGGCTCAGCCCTGGTGGGCCGGATGTACCCACCCATCCTGCCGGTGGATCCGGCACCCGTCAGCAACATGTCGTCTTCCAGCCGACATGCGGGCACCCACCGCTGTTGTGTCGTCTGTTGTGTCGTTCAGCGGTGGCCCGGGGCATCGCCGGGCCACCGCCGGGCCACCGCCGGGCCACCGCCGGGCCACCGCCGGGCCACCGCCGGAGGATTTCGGAGTCAGCCGAGGGTCCGGTCCAGGTGGACGGCCGCACTGATCAGGGCGAGATGGGTGAACGCCTGTGGGAAGTTTCCCAGGGCCTCGCCGGACGGTCCGATCTCCTCGGCATACAGGCCGACGTGGTTGGCGTAGGTGAGCATCTTCTCGAACACCAGCCGAGCCTCGGTCACCCGGCCCGCGCGGGTGAGCGCTTCGACGTACCAGAACGAGCACAGGTTGAACGTGCCTTCGTCCCCGTGCAGACCGTCGCTGCCGTCGGCGGCGTAACGGCGTACCAGACTGTCGCTGACGAGGTCCTCACCGACGCGGTCGAGGGTTGACAGGAAGCGCGGGTCGGTGGGTCCGGCGAACTTGACCAGCGGCATGCACAACAGGGAGGCGTCCAGCCTGGCTGACCCGGGATGTTCCATGTATGCGCCGCGGGCCGGATCCCATGCCGCGTTCTGAACGAAACGGTACGCGCGGCCGGCATAATCCTTCCATTCGTTCGTGGGGCCGGGCAGCCCGCGCTGGCGGGATATCCGACACGCACGTTCAAAGGCCACCCAGGTCATCAAGGCTGAATAGGTGAAGCGTTGCCGGCCGCCACGCGTCTCCCAGATACCTTCATCCGGTTCCTCCCAGTGTTTGGCGAGCCAGTCCAGCTGGCGGGAAAGCGCCTCCCACAGCTGGAAGGAAATCGGTGCGGCGAGTTTGTTGTACAGGTAGACCGAGTCCATGAGCTCGCCGTATATGTCGAGCTGGAGCTGGCCGGCGGCGCCGTTACCGATCCGTACCGGTTTCGAGTCGCGGTAGCCGCGCAGATGCTCGAGCACGATCTCGTCAAGATCGGCGTTGCCGTCTACGCTGTAGAGGACGTGCAGGCCTTTGCCGGCCGGCGCCTCGTGGCAGCGCTGTTCCAGCCAGTCCATGAAAGCTGCGGCCTCGTCGGTGAACCCGAGCGTCATCAGAGCGTATGTGGTGAACGCGGCGTCGCGGATCCAGGTATAGCGGTAGTCCCAGTTTCGGATGCCGCCGAGTTCCTCCGGCAGGGATGTGGTCGGCGCGGCGACCAGCGCCCCGGTCGGCCGGTAAACGAGCAGTTTGAGAACGAGCGCAGAACGGTTCACCATCTCCCGCCAGCGTCCGTGGTACCGGCTGCGGCGCAGCCACGTCTGCCAGTAGGTGAGGGTGCGGTTGAACAGGCGGTCCGCCTCACCTTCCACGAGCGGGCGGATGGGCGTGTTCCATTCCAGGACGACGTCCGCGGTTTCACCGGTGTCAAGCGCGAATGTCGCGGTGACGCCGTGATCGTCGGCGACAAGAGGTACGCAGGTGCGTAGGGTGAGGGTTCCGACGGGGGAGTCGAACACAGCTCCCTGACCGTCAACAATCGTAACCGTATGCGATGCGCGCCCATAGTCGAAGCGCGGGTGGCAGCGTAGGGAGAACTCGGCTCGCCCACGGACAGCCCGGGCCTGGCGGACGATCACGTGCGGGGCCTCGGTGATGTCGCTGTCGACCGGGACCATGAAGTCGACGACCTCTCCGACGGCCTGCGGCGCGAGGAAACGCGTCATCAGCACGTTGGAGTCCGGTAGGTAGAGCTGCTTGGCACGGGAACCGGGACAGTGGATGCGGAACGCTCCGCCGCGTTCGGAGTCGAGCAGGCTCGCGAACACCGATGGGCTGTCGAAGCGCTGCGGGCAGTACCAGTCGATGGTGCCGTCAGTCGCGACGAGTGCTACCGTGCGCAAATCGCCGATGACCGCGTGTTCCTCGATGGGGGGATAACCGGTGTCGCGCATTGGTGGCCTCCGGGTGGGTGCCAAAGGATCGTCCGTTCCAGCGATTCCGCGAACGTACGTCCACCCCATGGCTCGCGGGCATCAACTCCGTGAAGTGTCGGGTTATGCATGGTCGGGCCGCCGGCGCCGGAGAGGCATAGATCTGTGACAGCGGGTGTGCCCCGTCCCCCGAAGCGACGGGCGCAGAGGGGCGTAGACGGGCGCCTGTGTCGGCCACCACCCATATCACCCTACGATCACGCCATGCCGGCGCAGAGACCAACGGCCCCCGATGGCCGAGGCGGTCTCGTTATGTTCGCCACCGGTGACCGGGTATCCCCGGCGGATGATCTTGGTGGCGGAGTCTGGTCGCGGTGCGGAACCGTCCTGGCGGTGCACGCGGCACCACGGCGCGAGTCCGGGCTGGGCGAAGAGGACGGGGTGCGGGTCGAGACAGCCGGCTGGGTACCGCCGAGCGCGGCCCGAGCAACGGTGCTCTGGGACGACGGCACGGCTGAAATCATCGCCGAGGACCGCCTGTTCATGGTCTACGATCAGCAGGAGCCGATCGGTATCCGCGTCGTCACCCTGCCCATGCAGGGTTCCATCGACATCGTCGAGCACGGCGGGCACATCGTGCTGCTGCTGCGCGAGGGTCTGCTGCCTCCCCACGAGCTTGCGGATCTGCGGGACAAACTGCGCAGAGTCCGCGCGTCACTCGCGCCGGAGAGCGTCGACAGTCGTTCGCCGGCGGAGATCCGCCGGCGCGACCTCGAACTGCTGCGTGCTCTTATCGCCCAGCTGACCGGCTAGGGCCTGTGGCTGGCGCCACCGTCCCCATCCACAACCCGCTTCGCGGTGATGTGGGTCGCCGTCACGACGTGGAATAAGGGCCTGGGCGCACGGCTGGGCCGCCATAGGAGCTGCCGTTGAGGCTCCCCCGGGGCGGCTGCTCGGTCATCGCCTGACTGACCTTGGACGCGATGGCTTCGGTCAGTCGGATCGCCTGCGTGAGCGACAGGTTGAGCACGATCTCGCTGTCATCGGTCATCGCGAAGCGTACCGACACATCCGCCATGGTGGTTCCTTTCCTCCTGCGTCGGCCGCGAGTGGCCGCGGTTGGTGCTCCACGATCCCCGATCGTGCCATCGCGCCGACAGGTACCCCCCGGCGGGCTCGGCCTGCGCTCTCGGGCTTCGGTGAATAATTTTACGGAAGGTTCTAAAAATTTTACCCAACGTGACAGACCCGCGGGTCACCGTTGCCGCTGTTTCGCCTTAAGTATCAGTACTGTCACCGATGGTATCCATTGTCGATCATCTCGGGAGGCTGGGTGACTGAGAATCGGGCGGCCTTGACGGCCCGGCCAGCCGCGGTTGCGATCGCTGGACACGGCCGGACGGACCCAGTCGGTACCGGCACCGGACGCGGCGCCGTAGAGATCCCCGCAGAGGTTTCCGTCGAGATTTCCGTGGTGATGCCGTGCCTCAACGAGGAGGCGTCGGTCGGGGCCTGCGTTGCCAAGGCGTTCGCGGGCCTTGCCGCGGCCGGTCTCGGCGGAGAGGTGATCGTCGTCGACAACGGCTCGACGGACGACTCGGTAGCGGTCGCATGCTCGGCCGGCGCGCGTGTCCTGACGGAGCCCCGACGCGGCTATGGAAACGCGTACCTCACCGGATTCGCGGCCGCTCGCGGTCGCTATCTGGTAATGGGTGACTCCGACGATTCATATGATTTTTCGGAACTTCCTGTGCTCGTCGAGCCGTTGCGGATCGGCCGCGCCGACTACGTTCTCGGCTCCCGCTTCACCGGCAGGATCATGCCTGGTGCGATGTCGTGGTCCCATCGCTATCTGGGTAATCCGGTGCTGACCGGGATCCTCAACCGGATCTTCGGTCTCGCTTCGTCCGATGCCCATTCCGGGATGCGTGCGTTCACCCGCGGCGCGTATGAGCGGATGGATCCGCGGTGCGAAGGAATGGAGCTCGCCTCCGAGTTGATCATTTCGGCTGCCCGGGCCGATCTGCGGGTCGAAGAAGTGCCGATCACATATCATCCCCGGGTCGGTGCGTCCAAGTTACGGTCGCTTCGGGACGGCTGGCGGCACCTGCGTTTCATGTTGCCACTCGCACCTCGTCACCTGTTCGTCGGCCCGGGGCTGGCGTTGCTGGGGCTTGGCGTCGCCGGGCAGCTCGTACTCTTGCCCGGCGCCCTCGACGTCGGCTTTCACCGCTTCGACGTTCATTTCTGCGTGTTGTTCGCGATGGTTGCCATCCTCGGTTGGCAGGTGGTGCTCCTCGGGCTCTTCGCCGATGCCTACAACCGCGGCCTGGGCTGGGCTCAGCGTCCGCGCCGCCTGCTCGCCTGGGTGGACCGGCGGTTTACCCTCGAGCGCGGCCTCGCGGCCGGCCTCCTGCTGTTTGTCATCGGGTTGGTAATCGACGCGGTCGTTCTCGCTCGCTGGATCGCCGCTGGTCTCGGCCCGATTGACGAACTGCGACCGGCTCTGCTGGCCATGACGTTGATGGTGCTCGGTGCGCAGAGCGTCTTCGCCTCCTTCTTCCTGCATCTACTGACCGTGGGTCGCCCCGGATCCGCCGCAGCGGGCTCGACATGACCGCGGTGCTGGCCGGTGAGCCGACGCTGATCCCCGTTTCCGCCGGCGTAGACCCGCGGGTACTGGAGAATCATCTGGGTGGCGCGGACGCGGTCAACTACCGGCGTTTCGAACTCGACCTCGTCTCGCCGTACTGCGGCCGGCGCATTCTGGAGGTCGGGTCGGGTCTTGGAGACTTCGCCGCGGGCCTGCACGGTTATGATCATCTCATCGTCTCGGATACTGATCCGTTGTGTCTACGGACACTGAGTGCCCGCTTTGCCGGGCGCGCGGATGTCGACGTGGTCACGCTCGACGTCGCCGGTCGGTCCAGGGCTGGCCGGCCGGGGGCCAGTCGGTCCGGAGCCAGTCGGTCCGGGGCCAGTCGGTCCGGGGCCGAACGGGCCGCGGCGTTGGTGCCCGCGGTGCGTCCGGTTGACACATTGATCATGATGAACGTCCTGGAGCACATCGAAGACGACGTGGCCGCACTGCGACGGCTGTCCCGCCTGGTGATTCCCGGCGGTCGCATCGTGCTGTGGGTGCCGGCCTATCCGGCGCTGTACGGCGAGTTCGACCGCATGGTCGGTCATTTCCGTCGCTACACGCCAGCCACCCTGCGGCGGCCGGTGGAACTGGCCGGCCTGCGCGTCGAGCGGGTGCATCCCGTGAACCTGCTGGGCGGCATCGCCTGGTGGGCGGCTGTCCGGCGGGCGGGCCAGCGCAGCGCGGACCCTCGGCTGGTACGCCTGTACGACCGGGTCATCGTGCCGATCAGCCGATGTGTCGAACGGCGGATCCGGGTGCCGTTCGGACAGTCGGTGTTGTGCGTGGCGACCCGGCCGGTGCCGTGACGGGCCGCTGCATGACCGGCCGCTGCATGACCGGCCGCTGCATGACCGGCCGCTGCATGACCGGCCGATGACGTGGGTTGGCCGGCGCTGTGGCGGCAGACGAGTCGGTTATGCGCCCGGCACCGCCTGTTCGCGGTGCTGGTGGCGGGCGGTAGCCTGCTGCGGCTCGCGGCGCTCGCCGCCTACTGGCCGGCGTTGGAGTTCTACGGCGACTCGTATTCCTACCTGCGGTACGCCCGCGAGCTCAGCCCGGATCCGGTCCGGCCGTTCGGGTACTCCGCGTTCCTGCGCCTGTTCGCGTGGTCACCGTCGTTGGTGGTGGTTCCTGCCGTCGCGCACCTGTTAGGTCTCGGTATCGGTGCCGCGCTGTACTACCTGTCGCTGCGGCGTGGGTTACCCCGGTGGCTCGCGGCGTCGGCTGCCGCGCCTGTTCTGCTGGATGCCTATCAGGTGGACATCGAGCAGATGGTCATGGCCGAGACGCTGTTCGCCACCCTGCTGGCCGCGGCGATCGTCGTGCTGCTGTGCCGCGCACGCCCGACCGTCGCCATGTCCGCCGGCGCCGGCATCCTGCTGGCCGCGGCCACCCTCACCCGTTCGGTGGCGCTGGTGCTGGGGTTGCTCGCCGCCGTCTACCTGCTCGCCCGCAAGGCCGGGATCCGACGGCTGCTCGCATTCGTCCTGTGCTGGGCAGCACCGCTGCTGGCCTACGCGGCCTGGTTCGCCGCCGCGCAGGGGAGTTTTGCGCTGCAGAATGTCGACGGGATGTTCCTCTGGGGCCGGGTCGCGCCGTTCGCGGACTGCGCCCGTTTCGAGGTGACGCAGGGCGAGATCCCGCTGTGCTCTCCGCATCCAGCCGACGAGCGGCCCGGGCCCAATTTCTACGACTGGGACCGCGCCAGCCCGCGGTACCGCTTTCGGGCGTTCGACGCGCAGACCAATGCGTTGTTCCGACACTTCGCGATCAAAGTGATCGTGGCGCAGCCCCACCAGTACGCCACGCTGGTGGCACATGACGTCGCGCACTACTTCTCCCCGTCGCGTCACGCCGAGCCACCGGACTGGTATCTCGGGAGCTGGCGGTTCCCGTCCGGGCGGGTTGATCCACGCTGGCACATCGACCTGGTGCTGTGGGACGTCGGCGGCGCGGCCGTGCCCCGCCGTTATGATCCGCTGCTGGGTGGTCTGCTGCGGGGATACCAGTCGTTCGGCTTCATGCCAGGCCCGCTGCTCGGCGCCTGCGCGCTGGTCGGTGTCCTGGCGTCGATGGTCGCCTCCGGTTATGGTTCCGTCCGGGCACGCCACGACTGTCTGCTGTTGGTCGCGATGGGGCTCGCCCTGCTGGTGGTGCCCTGCGCGACCGCGGTGTTCGACTACCGTTACATGCTGCCGACCCTGGTCTGCCTGCCGCTGGCGGGGGCGTTCGGGCTGAACCAACTGCGGACCGTACGGTTGCAGATCCGCAGAGTTCGGTACCATTCCATCCACTCCATCGGACGACGCGCGCGGGGCGACCTGACGGGCGTCGGGTGGCGGTCAGATCCAGCCTGGGAACCACATCCGGATCCGCCATGCCGAGGTCGGGATCACCTGCGCTGCCATGATCGGATAGAAGTAGACGAACAACAGGACGACGATGATCGCATAGACGCCGACCACCAGCGACCCGACCAGGCGACGCGTCTCCGAAGCGGTTCTGGGGCCCAGCGCGACACCTGCTAGGGCGGTCAGGCCGAGCACGAGGAACGGCAGCAGCGGCAGAGCGTAGAACAGGAACATCGTCCGGCTGGGGAATGCGAGCCACGGCAGGAACGACGTGCCGAAGCCGACCAGGACGAGGGCCGCCCGCCAGTCACGGCGGCTCGCCCACAGCGCGAGGACACCGAGCAGAGCGAGGGTGCCGAGCCACCAGATCGCCGGGTTGCCGATCGCCAGAATCTCCCGGGAGCAGCCGGCCTGGGCGCTACAGCCGGATTCGCCGATTTTGGGTGCGCCGTAGTAGTAGGCGACCGGGCGGCCCAGCACCAGCCAGCTCAGTGGCTTGGACGCGTAGGGATGCGAGGCGTCGAGGTGCTCGTGGAACTGGTAGATCAGCATCTGGTAGTCCCACCAGCCGCGCAGCGCTGCCCACGCGCCGTTACCGAATTGGTGTCGGTTGTAGCCACCGTCGGTGACGAACCAGCCGGTCCACGTCGCGAAGAACGTCACCACCGGCAGGACGAGAAAGCTCACCGCCCAGATCGGGGTGTCCCGGGCCAGCGCGGCCAGGATCGGCCGGCGCGCACCCGCGGTCCGGCGCGCACCCACGTCCCAGGCGAAGGCAAGCGCGGCGAACCCGACGAGGGTGTAGAGGGCACTCCATTTCACCCCCATGGCCGCACCCAGACACAGCCCGCAGGCCAGCCGCCACGGGCGTGCGCCGAGCCACGGGCCGCTGCCCGTCAGGGCCGAGTGCGGGCCGGTGCCTGCTAGGGCCGAGGGCGGGCCGGCGCCTGCTAGGGCCGGGCGCCCCGTCCCGTCCTCAGCTGCCTCGGCCTTCGCCCGGTTGGCCGCCAGCCGGGCCGCAAGTCGGGCGCGGCCGTCGTCCCGGTCGAGAACCAGACAGGCCAGCGCCAGCACGAGACCGGTCATCAGGAAGATGTCGAGGATCCCGATCCGGCTCTGGACGAACTCCAGCCCGTCGAAGGCGAGCAGGAGCCCGGCGAAGCAGCCGAGCAGAGTCGAGCGGAACATCCGCCGGGCAGTACGGGCGATGACGAGCACCGCGAGCGTCCCCGCGACTGCGGAGGCGAAGCGCCATCCCAGCTCGGGGTTGCCGTGCCGGACCCCGGCGCAGTCGGTGTAGCCGAAGAGCCATTCGGAGGCGGCCATCAGCCACTTGCCCAGCGGCGGGTGGACGACGAAGCCGGGGCCGTTGCACCCGCTCTTGATGTCGCTCAGCTCATAGCCGTGCGTCATCAGGCTATAGGCGTCGTGGGTGTAGTAGACCTCGTCGAAGTAGATGCCACGCGGCTCGGTGAGCTGCCAGAACCTCAGGACGCCGGCCACCGCGGCAAGCGCGAGCGACGCGAGCCAGCCGGCCAGTCGGTCGGTCGGCATCGGCGCCACCAGCCGGTCGGACGGCGGCCGGCCGCCGTCGTCGTGGGTCAGGGCGACCGCGGGGGCCTGCGTGCCCTCGCCGCCCAGGGTCGGATAAGTCGCTGTCACCGCCACCGCATCAATGTAGGTCGTGGCTCCTGGCACACTCGGCGGGTGTCCGGGACTCTGGTGCTGTGCGGTGCGCCGATCGGTGATGTCCGCGATGCCAGCCCGCGGCTTGGCGAAATCCTCGCGAGCGCCGACATCGTCGCCGCCGAGGACACCCGCCGGCTGCGTCGGCTGACCGCCGCACTCGGGGTCACCATCTCCGGGCGGGTTGTCTCCTGCTTCGACGCGAACGAGGCGTCCCGTGCGGACTTCCTGCTCGCCCAGTTGCGTGCCGGCGCCACGGTGGCGCTCATCACGGACGCAGGCATGCCTGCTGTCTCGGATCCGGGCTTCCGGGTGGTGGCCGTCGCCGTCGCGGCCGGGGTGTCGGTCACGGTCGTCCCCGGCCCGTCCGCGGTGACCGCCGCGCTCGCGGTCAGCGGGCTGCCCACGGACCGCTGGGTGTTCGAGGGTTTTCTGCCGCGCAAGCACGGCGAACGTCGGTCACGCCTGGCCGAGCTCGCCGGGGAGCGACGCACTCTGGTCATCCTGGAGGCTCCACACCGGTTGCCCGCGACACTGGAGGATCTTAGCGCGGCCTTTGGGGGGGATCGCATGGGCGTGCTGTGCCGGGAACTGACCAAAACCTGGGAGGAGATCGTCCGGGTCGATCTTGCCGGCCTGTGCGAATGGGCGCACGGCCGGGACATCCGCGGAGAGATCACTCTGGTGGTGGCGGGTGCGCCGCCACCGTCCCCACCCGCTCGGGCAATGGTTGCCGGGACGCCGGCCGCGGCGGCCTTCGCCGTGACACTCGCAGCCGAGGTCGCGGGGCACGAGGCCGGCGGGACACCCCGCAAGGAGGCCATCGCGGCGGTGGCGGTGGCTCACGGCGTACCGCGCCGCGCCGTCTACGACGCCGTGGTCGCGGCCAAAGCCCGGTAGCGGGGCGGTCCCGCTGGGTGTCGCCTGCCCGCCGCGATTCAGCAGCTGCGCTGGATGGTCAGCGCCTTCACCGTTGCGGCCCACTCGTAGCTGATCATGTATGGCCAGGCGTACCACCGCGGCGACGCGGTGGCGAACAGGGCACGTCCGTCATAGCAGCGGTCCAGCCGCAGCCGTGCCCTGGTGCCCTGCGGGGTCCCCACGACGACCAGGACGGACCGCCAGTTGTAGCGGGCGGCGAGCGCCGCGGTCATCCGGGCTTCGCCCTGGGTGGTGAGCGGGTCCGGCCGGAAGCAGATCACCCGCACGTCGGGGACCGCGACCGGACAGCGGTCCTGGCCGTAGGGGTTTGACACGGCGAGCATCGGCGCATACCCGGATCGGGCGAGTTCGACTGCCTTGGCCAGCCGCCCAGGGCTTCCCGCGTACATCACGATCGCGTCGACCTGCGTCGGGGCGTCGGTTGTCGGCCAGACGAACAGCCGTGCGCTCGCCGTGAGGAACACCACAGCGACCGTACCGAGAATGATCATGATTCGGGAGCGCCGCTGCCCCACTTTCACCGGTGTCACGCGGCTTCGGGCCACGGCTGCCCGCCGCGGCGGCGCGGGTAGTGCAGCGGGGCCCGCAAGCGGTCGGGTGGCCAGACCGTGGCGGCGACACCGTCCTGCCACTGCACCAGATGACCCTGATGCCCGACCTGTAGCCCGGTGGCGGGGTCGAGGCGAAAGCGACCCAGCACGGTGGACGTGTCCAGCGCATATGCCGTGGCCAGTACCGCGGCGTCGTCGAGCAGGGAGCCGTCGACCTGGTCGAGCATTCGCACGCACCGCCCGAGAATCAGCCCGGCGGCGAACGCGACCGCTGCTGTCGCCGCCGGCGGCTGGTCGTGCATCTGCCGGTAACGGCTCACGAACTCCGACACGCTCGGGCCGGTGCCGGCCGCAGCGGGCAGCTGCGGCGACCAGGCACGCGGCCCCAGCAGCCCGTCACGCCGATCACCCAGGGTGGCCAGGGCATCGTCGTGCCCGGCGGTTGAGAACGCGGCGGCCCGCCACGGTCTGCGCAGGAGGATCTCGGCGGCGGCTGCCTCATCGTCGGGGTCAGCCTGGACGATCAGGACGTCCGCCGCCGGGAGCCGGCGTGCCGCGGCCCCCGCCTGCCCCGGGCGAAAGACACTGGATGTGACGTCGAAGTTCCGGGCTGCCGCTGCGGCGCGCGTCACGGAAACGATTTCCAACGCCCAGTCGCCGGCAGCCACCATTACTGCGAGCCTACGTGCTCGGCGGTCGGCGGAACGTACCGCAGCGAGCACTCCGCGCGTCCAGGTGGCCTGCGGCGCGGCCATGTTGATGATGTTCGGGACGGCCTGCCGGACGAAGCGCGTCGACGGTGCCGCGATGTTGAACAGCACCCGGTCGGTCGCGGCGCAGGCCGCGAGGGCGGCCTGCGGTCCGTGCGGGCCGAAGATGGCGTCAGGGTTGGCGGCCGCGGCGGACCGCGTTGCCGCGCCCGGGTGCGGGTGGGCGTCGTATGCGGTGACGTTGATCTCGTCCCACGCCGGTGGCAGGTGCTCGTCGCGTGCCCACAGCGTGGCGGCACGCAACGCGGCCAGACCATGGGCGGCCGCCGGGCCGGTCAGTGGCGTCACGAGGGCGACGGTGAGCGGTGAGGACATCGGTATCTGTTTACCAGGTGATGAGTCGGCGACACCCCGGTCATAGCGGGACAGGGTCACGACACCTCCGGCCAGATGGAGGCCGTCCGTAGGATCTGGCGTGGGCCACCCCTTGGCGCATGGGGGCGGGACGGCGGCGGAACGGAAGGGCAGGTGGCCGGCGAATGGCACGGGATGCCGGAGCACGCGATGCCGGAGCACGCGATGCCGGCCGCCGTGGCGAGCCGCCGCGGCCGCCGGAGCCGCTGTCGGTCGAGGTAGTCGACAGCCACTGCCATCTTGACATCATGGGTGGCGATGTGGCGCACGCTGTTGCCGCGGCGCGTGCTGTCGGTATCCGCCGGATGGTCAGCGTGGGGATCGACCTGGAGACCAGTCGTTGGCAGGCGCGGGTCGCGGCGGAGCATCCGGACGTGTACGCGGCTGTCGCGATCCACCCGAACGACGCCGCCGACGGCGTCGACGAACAGACGTTCGCCCAGATCGCCGAGTTGGCCACGCTGCCGAAGGTGCGGGCGGTCGGCGAGACCGGTCTGGACTACTACCGCACGCCGCCCGAGCGGCACGCCGCCCAGCAGGATAGCTTTCGCCGTCACATCGCGATCGCGAAGCAGACCGGCCGCACCCTCATGATTCATGATCGGGAGGCGCATGACGACACGCTGCGGATCCTGGCCGAGGAGGGAGCGCCTGATCGGGTGGTCTTCCATGCCTTTTCGGGCGACGCCGGCATGGCGAAGATCTGCGCAACTTCCGGTTACGTGATGTCATTCGCCGGCAATGTGACGTTCAGAAATGCGGGCAGCCTGCGGGACGCCGCTGCCGTCGCACCTCGTGACCTGCTGCTCGTCGAGACCGACGCGCCGTTCCTGACGCCGGAGCCGTGGCGGGGCCGGCCGAACAGCCCGTACCTGGTACCGCTGACGTTGCGGGCGATCGCCGCCGCCCGCGGCGAGGACGTCGACACCCTGGCCTCGGCGGTCGCCGCCACGTCCGAGCGGATGTTCGGGCCCTGGTAGGCCGTGATGCTGTTGCCCGTGACGCCGCTGCCCGCCACGCCGCTGCCCGTGACGCTGGTACCGCCCGGGAGGCTCGCATCGGGGTCGACGGGCTGCTGACGCCGGTGGACGTGCGTGCCATCGTCGGTGAGCTGGGCGTGCGACCGACCAAACGGCGGGGCCAGAACTTCCTCGTCGACCCGAACACCGTCCGCCGCCTGGTACGCCTCGCCGCGGTCGGGCCCGATGAGACGGTCCTGGAGATCGGCCCGGGACTTGGTTCGTTGACTCTCGGGCTGATCGCGGTCGCACGTCGTGTCGTCGCGGTCGAGGTGGACACACTGCTCGCCGAGGCCCTGCCGGCAACGGCGGTGACCCGGCTCGGCCCGGCCGCAGCGTCCCGGCTGACCGTCGTGGCCGCCGACGGGCTGCGCCTCGTGCCCGCGGACCTCCCCGGCGACCCGCCGGATGTCCTCGCCGCGAACCTGCCGTACAACGTTGCCGTGCCGCTCCTGCTCGGGGTGCTCGAACGGTTCCCGTCGGTCGGGCGCGGGTTGGTCATGGTGCAGGCCGAGGTCGCCGACCGGCTGACCGCGGCGCCGGGTGGACGGGTGTACGGCGTGCCGAGTGTGAAGGTCGCCTGGTACGCCTGCGCACGTCCGGCCGGCGCGGTGCCGCGCGCGGTCTTCTGGCCACAGCCGAACGTCGACTCGTCCCTGGTGGCGTTCACCCGGCGTGAGCCCCCGGGTCCGCCGGCGCTGCGCGGGTCTGTTTTTGCCGCGGTGGACGCGGCGTTCGCGCAGCGCCGCAAGACCCTGCGGACGGCGCTTTCCGGTTGGGCGGGCTCGGCCGCAGCGGTCGAACGCCTTGCGCGCGCCGCCGGTGTAGACCCGTCCGCCCGCGGTGAAACGCTGGCCGTCGCAGACTTCACCCGCCTGGCCATCGCCCGCGCCGCTGACCCACCCGTCTGCGGAGACTGAGCTGAGCTGGGCCGCTGTGTTCCGAGTTTGCGGTGGGTCAAGTGTGCTGCGGTGTCAGCCTGGTCATATTGTTCCATCGCTGCCGTCGGGTCAGGGTGGAAGTAGGTGCGTTCGTGTCCGAAGGCGCGGAGCTGTTAGAAGGCACGGAGCTGTTAGAAGGCGCGGAGCTGTCCGCAGACGCGGAGCTGTCCGAACACACCGGACCGCTGGCGGTGGGGGGCGGCTGGACGCTGCTTCCCTGGGACGGCGACCCTGGATCTGATCGGCCGTCCGTGGTCGAGACCGCGGCGGGCACGCCCATCCGACATCGACGGTTGCCGCCGGCCACCGGCGGCGGCTGGCGGGCGGGCGCCAAGGTGGCCGTGGGCCTGTGCGGGCTTGGCGCGGTTCTCGGCATCGTTGTCATGGCGGCGGGTCACCGTCCGGATGACGCGGCGGACCACCCGGTTGCCGGCGTGCGCTCAGAGCGCCCCGAGGCGATCGACGACCAACCGCGGTTACCGGCGTCGGCGGATGCTGGACCCTCCATCACAGCGGGTGGGGCTGTGCCGGCTGTGACCGTGCCCGCTAGCAGCCCGGTCTCCCACGCGGGGGCCGCGGTTCGGTCCGCAGAGCCGCCTTCGGTCTCAGCGCAGCCGGCCACGACGCCGGCCGCTGCGGCCCAGTCGTCGCCACCGGTACCGGGCATGACCGTGTTGCTGCCCTCCGCCCAACCGTCGTCCACACCGTTGCTCGCCCCGTCGTGCCGTTCCGGTCATGGTCACGGGCATCAGACACCCAACTGCCAGGTCGGCTGAGAATTCCTGATCGCCCGGCGGGGTGGAAATGTCGGACCAGACACTTATTCTGAACATATGTTCGAATCGTCTGATGGGTGTGCCGA